>NZ_JAFLWD010000035.1:0-123986 GCF_017316105.1 Candidatus Enterococcus ikei | reverse complement strand
AAGAAGAGCTAAATCAAGCTAAAGAAGAACAACCAGAAATCCACATCGACGAGCAAGTCGAAGTGATTGAAGACGAATCAGGAGAAGTGGGAGAAATTAAACCGCTAGATCCAACAGAACAAGCGAAAGAAACACAAGAAGAAGAGCTAAACCAAGCTAAAGAAGAACAACCAGAAATCCACGTTGGTGAGCAAGTCGAAGTGATTGAAGATGAATCAGGAGCACTAGAGGAAATTACACCACTAATCCCTGAAGAACAAGCGAAAGAAACGCAAGAAGAAGAACTAAATATAGCTAAAGAAGAACAACCAGAAATCCATATCGACGACCCTAAGGAAACGAGTGAAGATAAATCAGGTAAGCAAGAAGAAATAAAACCTAGGGGACATGCAGAAGGTGAACTAATACCAGTTAAAGAAGAAAAAGTAAAACCAAAAGCTGATAAAGTCTTGTTGAATGCTTCTAAAAATCAATCAAAAGGACAATTACCTAAGGCTGGCAGTAAAGATAGCTATGCCGCAATGATTGCTGGGTTGATAGTAATCATGATGGTAGTTGGTGCTTATGTATTAATTCGTAAAAAAGTAACTAAATAAAGAATAGGATAAAGGATAAAACAAGTAGCACCGACTATTTGTTTTATCCTTTATTTATATACTAAAAATAGCGCTATGTATATAAATATCACACTTTTATAATTTTGATGCAACCATTTACGTTTTTTGAGACTCTAATAGATAGAAGGTTCAAATTAACTGTTGGAGATGAAGGGAGTATTTTACTTGGCAAATGATGTGTTTTTAGTTAAAAAAGCTCAAAAGGGGAATCAAGAGGCATTCATTCAATTGATTCAAGGGTATGAAATAGTACTTTATAATATGGCTAGGCGGTTTTTATCGAATGAACAAGATATAGCAGATGTACTGCAAGAAACAGTGATTACTGCGTACCAAAAAATAGATCAACTTAAAAATCCAAAATATTTTAATACTTGGATTTGTCGAATAATGATCAATCACTGTAAGAAGTTATTGAACTTGGAGCCGTCTTTTGATATAGAGGATTATCCATTTTTAGTTGATACGCAAGAGACAGAGCATTTAGGAACGAATGACTTACTGCTTGGGCTAAAACCAATTTATCGGATTCCTCTTGTATTGTATTATTACAATGGTTTTTCGGTAAAGGAAATCAGTGAGATTTTAACTGAACCCACTGGAACGAACAAATCTCGTTTAGCTCGAGGGCGAGCATTATTGCAAAAAGAATATATTGGATCTGAAGGAGGAACAGCAAAATGAAAGATTTTGAAGAAGAGTTGAATAAGACAATGCAAGAAACTCAATCAGTCTCTCAAGAAGCTCGTCAAGCATTCGATACAGCATACAAAGAAATCTCTCAAGAAAAGAAACGCGTGCACCCTAAAAAGAAAAAAATTCTGTCATTCATTGTACTTGCAGCGATTCTTTTATTAGGACTTTCATTAGCCTTTACGCCTATCGGTAAAGCCGTAACTAATTTTTTGCACCTCGGACAATTCACCTCTAAGACGCTTCAAGAAAAAGGGTTTGTCACGCAGCAAAGTACAAAAGCAAAAAATGAAGATATTGAAATCAAGTTAAATGAAGTTTATGCAGATCAAAATGAAATAGGCCTGCATTTTACAATCGAAGTTCCGAAAAACTCAAAATTCACTGATAAAACGCTCGATAATTATGGGGTAAACTTTGCACTTAAAAATGGTGATGGTCGTTATCTGGTTGATTTGAAAAGTGGTTTGTCAGAATCACATGAGAATTTGAATCTGTTTCATTCAATTGTACCTGATTCTCATTTTGACCATAGTACAAATCAGTTAGAATTGACTTATCGACTTCGCGCAAGTGACGGAAATGTACCAGCATTGGAGAATGCAGTAATTGTCATTAATCGTTTAACTGCGATGTATCCTATGGATGATAGTCCAGGATCTCATGAAGGAAAAGAAGGTAAAATATTTGAAGAGCTTCAAGGCATGTGGGAGTTGCCGATTGATACGTCAAAAATCAAATCATTTGATGCACTTGATTTTGCTCCGACCGATCCTTCATGGTCAGAAATAATGCGGGGTCTAGTGTATCCAAATTCGTTTGTGCTGACAACAAGTGATAAGAGGTTCAATGAATTAGTCGATATAGATGATATCTGGCTGCAAGCTACAATCAATGGCCAAGAAGAGCGTTATTTACTAAGAGAACTTAGTACGGATGAAAAAGATGGAAAACAGTATTATCAGGTGGTTTTTGATTACCCAGGATATGATCAAGCAGATTTGTTGCTACTCCATTATGGGAATACTGAGGTCGAATTTAAGCGTCAATAGTTTATAAAAAGAAAAAGCCAATGCTGTTACCACTGACTTTACCATCAATATTAACTAAAAGCTGCTGCTGTCTTACTTTATTAGTAGAAGAGAGCAGCTTTTATTTGCCTGCAAACACTAACTGCCAAGTAATACCAAATTTATCAGTCAGCCAAGTAACTTTTTGAAAAATTCCAGCAGCTTCAGGTCCCATAATCACAATACCTTCAACAGAAAGTGCTGAAAAAATTAGGTCAAATTCTTCTTCAGTGTCCATCTCTACAAATAATGAGAGATTCCAACCAGAGGTAACAGGATTTTCAGGTCCCATTTCTAAAAAATAGAGTAATGTCCCATTTAAATTTAGTTGTCCATTCAAGACACGTTCAGGATACTCATCATAATAAGTAACAGATTGAATCGTAGTGTGTGGAAAAACGTCAACATAAAAATCCATTTGCTTTTTAGCATGTTCTGTCACTGAAATAAATGTTATTGGTTGTTTCATTTCCTTCACTCTCCTTAAGTGTAAGATAGCAGATTTTAGTATAATTACAATTGATGTGCTTAAAAAAACTGTGTAAGTAGTCTCTCTTGGAAAACTACTACACAGTTTTTATTTTTCTAGAAAATCAGAGAGAAAAAATGTTCATTAAGCGAGATTTTCACCATTTGATTCAATCACTTGTTTGTACCAATAAAATGATTTTTTCCGGCTTCTATCAAGCGACCCATTGCCTTCGTCGTCACGATCAACATAGATAAACCCATAACGCTTACTCATTTCACCAGTTCCAGCACTGATTAGATCAATACAACCCCAAGGCGTATACCCAATCAAATCAACACCATCATCAATCGCTTTTTCCATTTCAATAATATGTTGTTTGAAGTAATCGATTCGATAATCATCATTGATCGAACCATCCGCTTCTACTTTATCAAAGGCACCAAGTCCATTTTCTACGACCATTAATGGTACTTCATAGCGAGAATAGATTTGGTTTAAGGTATAGCGTAGCCCAATAGGATCGATTTGCCAACCCCAGTCACTGGTTTCAAGATATTCATTAGAGACGCCGCCAAACAGATTGCCACCTGTTTTATCATTCCGTTTTTCTAAATCATCTGTAATACAAGTGGTCATGTAATAACTAAACGTATAATAATCAACAGTTCCAGCTTTCAACAAGGCTTTATCTTCTTCTGTTATTTCTACCTGAATATTGTTCTTTTCAAAATAACGTTTCATGAAATAAGGATATTTTCCTTTGACTTGTACATCCCCACAGAAAAAGTTGAATTTTTCATTGATTTGCTGCGTTTTCAACACATCTTCAGGGCGACAAGTTTTCGGATACATCGTAATATACGCTAACATACAGCCGATTTTAAACTCTGGATTGATTTTGTGTCCTGCAATAACGGCTTTAGAAGAAGCTAAAAAGACATTGTGTAAAGCTTGATATTGTTCAGTTTCAGTATACTCACGATTAAATAAACCATTGATTCGTTTGCCATGATCCATTGTCCCGAAGTTGATTTCATTGAATGTTAGCCAGTATTTTACTTTATCTTTATAACGCTCAAACAAAGTCGTTGCATAGTTTTCGTAAAAGCCAATCGTTCGTTTATCTAAAAAGCCATCATAAGTTTTCCCTAAATGAAAAGGCAATTCAAAGTGAGAAATCGTTACAAGCGGTTCAATACCGTATTTCGTTAATTCATCGAAGACCTCATCATAAAATTGTAACCCTGCTTCATTTGGTGTCTCTTCATCTCCATTAGGAAAAATTCGTGACCAAGCAATCGACATTCGGTACACTTTAAAGCCCATTTCTGCAAATAAAGCGATATCTTCTTTATAGCGATGGTAAGAATCGATCCCAGTATGGCTAGGATAGTAATATTGATCTGTATCGATCTCTAAATCGAATGTCCGATGTGTATTTGCTGTTCGACTTCCAGCGCGATTATGATCGCAAATCGAGTCCCCCTTACCGTCTTCATTCCATGCTCCTTCGCATTGGTTGGCAGCTGTTGCGCCGCCCCATAAAAAATTCTTTGGAAAACTCATGTATTTCTACTCCTTTATAAATAAAATTGGTCTTGATTCAAAACAATTAATTTGAAATGATTGCAGTGATTAAGAGGTCCCCTTGCGTGATCGATGTTTCAGAAGTTGCAATTACATCTGTATAATCTGGTGTATTTGTAATAATAATCGGTACTTGTGTACTGTAACCTGCTTCTTCGATCGCTGTAATATCAAAGGTTACTAATTTGTCGCCTTTTTTAACTCGTGCATTTTGTTCAACAAATGATTCAAATCCTTCACCTTCTAATTGAACAGTGTCGATTCCAATATGGATCAATAATTCGGTTCCGTCATCTGAAATTAAACCAATCGCGTGTTTTGTCGGAAACAGCGTCATCACAGTTCCGTCAAAGGGTGCTACAATTTCGCCATTTGTCGGTTCGATCACGACACCGTTACCCATGATTCCTTCTGAAAATGCAGCGTCTCTTGCTTGACTTAAAGGAAGGACTTTTCCTTTGGCAGGTGAAAAAACATCATCTTTTGCTAATTTCTTTTTGTGTCCTGTTGCGGCAAGTTTTGCTTCTTCTTTTGATAATTGAATTGTTGGTTCATCATCTTTAAAACCTAAAGCCCAAGCTATTGCAAAACCAGCTGCTAGAGCACACGCATCCAAAATCATTGCGTAAATCGCAAACTTAACATCGCCATCTGGTGAGATAGAACTTGGATAACGGAATATTCCTAAGCCACCCATTTGATAGCCTTGCATACCTAATCCCATAGCGATGGCACCAGTAACACCCCCAACAATACAAGATGCCCAGAAAGGTTTTTTTCTAGGTAAAGTGATACCATAAATAGCCGGTTCAGTTACACCGAAGATACCTGAAATAAAAGCGGGAATCGATAGTTCTTTTAATTTTGCATTTTTAGTTTTCAACATAACCGCTAATACCGCACCGGTTTGAGCAAAACTCACACTACCTGATGGTGTTAATAAGGATGTTGGATCACCTTGAGATAACGCGATAATGGCAAATGGAATAAGTGCCCAATGTAGACCGAACATAACAAGAATTTGCCAAGAGAAACCAAGAATAGCACCGAATAAAATTGGACTGAAACTTTGAATAGAAAGTAAGCCATTTCCTAAAGCGTCAGAAACAGTATTCATGACTGGTCCGATCACTAAGAAGGTTAAAGGAATCGTTACAAGCGCTGTTAAAAATGGAACAATAAATAACTTAATAACGTCAGGAATAACTTTTCTTAATTGCTTTTCTAAAAAGGCAGCAAAAGCCACCGCTGCAATAATCGGCATAACCGTAGAACCATAACCAGCAGGCGGAATAGAGAATGGAATACCAAAGAAATTAAGCCCTCCTGTTTCAGCAAACTGAGCGGTAGCTGCACCTTCTAAAAATCCAGGATAGACTAAACTTGATGCAATCAACATACCAAGGAAGGGTGAGCCTCCAAATTTTTTCATTGCTGTGTAACCAATAAAGATTGGCAAGAATTTGAATAGTCCGTCACCCATCGCATTAAAAATAGCCGATGTTGACGACTCCGCAAAGCCAGCCCCTAAAGCGAAAATTAAAATGGCATTAACCCCTTTTAACATACCAGCTGCAGACAGTGGCGCTAAAATCGGTTGGAAAATAGAGGAAATCATATCAACAAATTGATCAAATAAATTTCCTTTTGGCCCAGACTCAGTCGGAGCTTCTAGCACACCTAATACAGCATCCACATCTTTGCGAACATCAGGTACATGATTTCCGATCACGACTTGATATTGCCCACCGGCTTGCATGACTGTCACAACACCGTCCATATTTTTTAAGACTTCGGTATTTGCCTTACTTTCATCTTTCAATTTAAAGCGAAGGCGTGTGATACAGTTAGTTAAAGAATTGACGTTTTCTTTGCCTCCAACTTCTTTGACAATTTTTTTTGCAAGTTCTTCATATTTACCCATTTTTGTTCCTCCAAATGTTAAATTATTTTTTATTCAGAGGTCTCGCCAACTTAATGTCACGATCCAGGACCTTTCCACAGGCGATTGATCTCCTACGCTCCTTTTCGGTATATAATTTAGATTAAGAGAGAAGCTCTCTAATTAACTTGTTTTATCAATGATTCGAGCTAAGTGGATGGTGATATACACCTGTTCATCCTTTGATATTGTATAATTGCGTCGATTTTTTAACAGTTCAGCGACTTTTTTTGTAGCTTCAAACGCTTCTGGATACTGTTTGGTAACAAGTATGAATAATTCATTTTCAACTTTATCTTCAGATGTTTTAACCGCGTTATCTTTTAACACCCGTTCAGTGAAAAATTTTAAATGTGTGATAAATCGTTGAAAATAAATATCATTTTCGGCGAAATTAATTCTAAGTGTATATTTAATGACCGTTAGTATTTCTTCGATCAATTGCGTCAGACTGATTGCATCTTCATGATTGCTGTCGAGTTGGGCATTGGTGATATGCAAAGCTAGAAAACCCGCTTCGTCATCGGTCAATGCTACATCTAATTGCTGATTGACCATTTGAATAGCCGAGCGTGCTATTTCTAATTCAACTGGAAAAAAACGTTTGATATCCCATAATAAAAAATTTTTGACCTGAATATTCTTCTTCGCCCGTTGGATAGAGGAGTGCAAGTGATCGGCAATTGCGATAAAAGAGGATTCATTCAGTTCTTTATCCAACGTTTTTTTTGCTTGAGATAAAATTTTATAGGAGATTTCAATGATTTCTTCGGGAATTTCTGAAAATAATTGTTCGATTTGTTCTGATTCAACCTGATTTTCAAGCTTAAAAACCTTCTCGATTTTAGCTTCATCAACTTCTACACCAGCTTTCATCTGAAAACCTAACCCATTGCCAATGAGAATCACTTCTTCATTTTCCTCATTTCGAACAATGACCACATTATTATTTAAAATTTTTAGAATTTCCAAAGCAATCGACCTCCGTTTCCTGAATAAAGGGACTGAAAATAGAAAAAGCCCAAACAAAAGCCAAAAAGGCGTTGTTTAGGTTTAGCTTAACTTAATAATCACTATCCATTTAACAAAGCAAATATACACTAAAAAGAAAGCGTTGTCAAAGGTGTTTTGAAGAGATTACTCATATTCTAGAAAGTTACAAGAATAGCGGCTGTAATGAACAGACTGGACATAGCATTGGTGGCTGGCTATAATAAATTTTGTGAAGTACGTATTTTTATACGGAAAAAGCCAGTGCTGATAACACTGACTCTTAGTTGAGTTTTAACTAAAGCTCGAATAATGTTTATGATGTTGCCGCTATCTCATTTTAGCCGAGAAGATAGCGGTCTTTTTACTATATTAGAAACGATATCTTTTAACCAATCCTTCAAGGAGAGCCTTTTCTATAAAGCAAAGCAGGACAAAAGCGATACAGACATATCTTTTTGACCCGACTCATTTTTCAGAGCTTTAGCTATACTCAGCGTATAATTATGATATCAAACTAATAGACAGATAGAAATGAATTAATTCGCTTTGTGCATGAGTTTGTAATGATGAAAAGAAACCGTGAGTCCTTTGGTTGCATCGAAGGATTCACGGTTTTTATGTTTGTTTATTCGAAAATAAGGAAGGGATTTATGTGTATTTAAACCGATTTGGTTTAATCAAGTGCTGTAATCTTTAAATCTTTGAAAAAGGCTTCTGTGCCAATATCAACAAAGAAGCCGATCTTACCTCTAATATCAGCACCGTGTTTCATATTTTCCACTACTAAAACAGGTTCTTCATTATTGTTTAGATAAAATTCTCCTTTATCCCCGTTGATCACAGCTTTTAAGCTGATCCATTCATCAAGACCAATATCAGCTGGACCCTCAAAATCAGTAATACCAAGATTTCGGAAATAATCAAACGTATATTTAGGATAAGAAAAATATTGAACGCCACGATTTTTTCTGACAGGATCGTCAATTCGGCCATTTGTAGGTCTCACATAGAAAGATTCAAATTTTGTATCATCCTCATTGATTCGAAAGGCAATGCCGATAAAACCTCGTGCAAACTCTGGTGCATCGGGTAATAATCGGCTCAACATTTTAACTTCGATTATTCCATTATGAAAAGTTGAATCATTTAATTTTGCATAAGTGTTTTCATCAAATTCCATCAGTTTGTCTTTTTTTACGACTCTTAAAACCGATTCACCGTTCAGTGTAGTTTGCTCAACAGTAGTATGAACTGCTTCGATAGCTGTTGTTTCATTATTCATTCAAAAATCCTCCTTAATCGTTTTTCTCTTTCATAAAAGTATAGACAACTTTTGAAAAAATGTTAAGTAGGCACTAATTTGTAACTATCTAGCTAAGCTGTTGTTTATAAAATTGTCCCCACTGTCTCATTGATTCAATGACAGGTAGTAAGCTTTCGCCTAATGGTGTTAATTGGTACTCAACGTGAGGAGGCACTTTTTGGAAATCTATTCGTTCCACAATGCCATCTAGTATCATTGAGTTCAGACTTTCAATCAACACTTTTTGTGAGACTCCCGTTAAAGATCGCTTTAATTCAGAATTTCTTTTTGGACCTGTTATTAGATCTCGGATAATCAATGTTTTCCACTTGCTGCCTATTAATTGAACCGTCGTTGCTACATCGCAAAGCGGCATGTCTTCTTTTTTTATCATTCAGAAGTTGCTCCTAACATTTTAAAATGAGTCAGTTTTTAGCTGTGACTTTGATTATAGAAGAATTGTTGCATTTTTAAGGCTGAAAATCAACCTTCATTAAAAAAGTAAGAGTTATGACGCTCTAAAGTTCAAAATACGTTATTGAAATGTTAGCGCTATTATTGTAGACTGAAATAAGTGATATCATTTTTGTCGATTTGTCATTTTTTTATAATGCAAGCAGGATAGTAAAAATAGTACACTTATAAAAATTAGCGATTGATGTCTTTATAATTGAAAGCGTAAACATTTTAGTGTAAGTAGAATCGTTTTTATTTGAATGTAATGAAAAGAAAAGGGGAATAAGAATATGAGTAATGACAACGCAGTACTAGCAAGAAATACAAAAAATGCACCGCAACATCCACTAGCCTCACAAACCGTCGCTTTTTCTCACTATAATAACTTTTCGGCCCAATTACCGATCGATCCAGCATCTGGTCGATTGATTGCAGGTGGTATTAAGGAACAGGCCAATCAGTGTTTTAAAAATATCAAAGCTATTGTAGACAGCATCGATCATGTAATGAGTGATATTGTTCGGATCACCGTATTTGTTAAGTACATTACAGATGTTGATGCGGTAGATGAAGTGTACGCATCATTTTTCACACACTATCAACCTTCAAGAACTGTTGTGGCGGTAGATGCTTTACCAATGGGCGCTTTAGTTCAAATTGAAGCACTTGTTTCAAATGGTGAAGGAACGATTCCAAATGCACCACAAGCAGGTGATTTGATCAAATTGACGAACCATACACTGAATGCACCGAGTAGTTCATTAGCAACACAGACCGTTTCATTTTCTCACTATAACAATCTTTCAGCTCAATTACCGATCGATCCAAAAACAGGTAGAGTGGTAGCGGGGTGTGTGAAAAAGCAAACAGGACGATGTTTAAAAAATATCAAAGCAATTTTAGAAAGTATTGATGTTCCTTTGGATGACATTGTTAAAATCAATATCTTCCTTAAAGATTTGTCTAAAATGGATGCTGTGAATAAGGTTTATACAACCTTTTTCCCAGATTCAGCGATTGCTCGAACAGTAGGATATCTCCCCGCTAGGACAGTTGTGTCGGTAAAAGATTTACCCATGGGCGCTGATGTACAAATTGAAGCAGTCGTTTCACACGGAGATGGTACGCCGCCCCAAGCAATCGAAGATCGACATGGGTTGATTATCGAGGCGAATAATACTGAAAAGGCACCAAAATGTCCATTTTCAACCCAGACTGTTGCTTTTTCTCATTACAATAATCTATCAGCTCAATTGCCGATCGATCCTAAGACAAATGCAGTTGTTTCAGGTGGTATCAAAGAACAAACAGGACAATGTTTGGAAAATATCAAAGCGATCATCGAAAGTGTAGATCATGTACTGGCTGATGTAGTGAAAGTCAATATTTTTGTGAAAAATATTGAGGATATGGCTGCTGTAGATGAAGTGTATGCAAAATTTTTCCCAGATGGAGATCCTGCACGAAGAGTGGTTGGGGTATCTGAGTTACCGAAGGATGCGTTGATTCAAATTGATGCCATTGTTGGGAACGCGGAAGGAACACCTCCCATTGTATAGTAGGGAATAAAGTGTAAAAAGTCCGATCATAAAATAAACCTGTGCCACCTTTGCTAGTAAAGGTACATAGGTTTATTTTGCTGTATAATAATGTAAAAATAGATGTAGGTTAAAGGAGGTTCAAGATGGACAGACTGTTTTCTTCAAAGGACCAAGTCTTATTATTTATAATTGTATTTAGTTTGTTAGTTTTGTTATTTGCAATACTTATTGAGAAGTCGAACGGCTTATTTTTAGCAAGAAATCCACTAGATACTAAAAGCTATGAAGGTTCTCCAGAAAATAAGGCAGAAAGACGTGCAGGTAAGTTATTTGTTAAATGGGTTTATTATGGAGTCAGTGTTGTGATTCCAGTTTGTTTGTTTTTGTATAGTGGTGTTGTATCTAAGCTGTTGGCCATCTTGTTTCTAGTGGGAAGTTTTATATATCGAAAATATCTGACAAGATAGTGGGCTTTTTTTAAAATTAAATTGAAATTCTTTATCGTAATAAGCAGTAAATAAGTTTATAATAGATGGCAGTATACAAATATCGGAGGGTTCTCACGTGAAAAAAATGGGTTTTGATCCACAAAAGTACATCGAAGAACAATCAAAATATATCCTTGAAAGAGTTGATCACTATGATAAATTATATTTAGAATTTGGTGGCAAATTAATCGGGGATATGCATGCCAAACGCGTTTTGCCAGGCTTTGATGCAGACGCAAAAATTAAACTATTACAGAAATTAAAAGATCAAGCTGAGATTTTAATTTGCGTTTACGCAGGTGATATCGAGCGGAATAAAATTCGTGGCGATTATGGGATCACCTATGATATGGATATTTTACGCCAGATCGATGAATTAAGAGAGTATGGCTTAGCAGTTAATAGTGTAGTTATTACACGATATAGCGGACAGCCTTCTACAAAAATGTTCATTAACAAGTTGGAACGAAGAGATATCAAAGTCTATAAACATGCAGCGATCGAAGATTATCCATCCAATCTTGAAAAAATCGTCAGTGAAGAAGGCTTTGGTAAAAATGATTATATTCCAACAACAAAACCAATCGTAGTCGTTACAGCACCTGGTCCTGGTAGTGGGAAATTAGCCACTTGTTTGAATCAACTTTATCATGAGAGCCGTAACGGTAAGACTGCTGGTTATTCAAAATTTGAAACCTTCCCAGTTTGGAATGTTCCATTGAAACATCCTTTAAATATTGCGTATGAAGCAGCAACAGTGGATTTAAAAGATGTCAATATGATCGATTCATTCCACTTTGATAAATACCAAAAAGTAGCAGTTAACTATAATCGCGATGTGGAGACATTCCCTGTAATCAAACGAATCATTGAAAAAATCACAGGTGAAGAGTCCGTTTATCAATCACCAACGGATATGGGTGTTAATCGTGTTGGCTTTGGGATCATTGACGATGATGTGGTGAAAGAAGCCTCTAAGCAAGAAATTATTCGCCGTTGTTTTGCCACAGAATGTGACTTTAAAAAAGGTCTGATCGATGAAGAGACAGTTAATCGTATTAAGTTGATTATGGAAGAAGTCGAGCTTAAAAAAGAAGACCGCAAAGCGGTGCTTCCAGCTAGAGAGTATTCTGAACGATTAAGAGAACAAACTCAAAGTAATGATACACCTGCAGTTATTGCCTTTGAGTTGACAGATGGCAGAATTGTAACAGGTAGAACAAGTAGTTTAATGGATTCTTGTTCATCGGCTATTTTGAATTCGATTAAAACATTAGCCAATATATCTGATGAAATTTTATTACTCTCTCCAGTCATTCTTGAAACCATTCAAACGATGAAACGAAAAGATCTTCACAGTAAAATAACGGCTTTAAAAGCCAATGAAATTTTGATTGCCTTAGCGATTAGTGCCGTTACGAACCCGACAGCACAATTAGCTTATGATAAGTTATCTGAATTAAATGATGTACAAGCACATTCTACTGTGATGTTGAGTAAGAATGACGAGCAAACGTTAAGAGAGTTAGGATTGGATGTTACGAGTGATGCGGTTTATCCGTCTGAGAATTTGTATTATATTTAGGTTGGTTGTGAGAGTTAAGTATTAAATAGAAGTAACGGTATGATAATTTATATTACCCGTACTTAATAAAAAGACAAATAGTCGAGTATCCGACTACTTGTCTTTTTTTATAAGTTCGATGCTAATTTTTTCAGTAATTGTGATACTATGCGCAAAAAAAAGTTTACATTGCTTACCTATGTGCTATTATTAATTTAGGTTTATTAGGAATAAATGTGGTAATGATGGCAAAAAAACTTGTTTCCAGTTTATTCGAACTAAATTATTACTATGAAGCTAAGAGCTATGGTAGTAAATTATACACAATGGTACGATCAGTGGTGTCGTACCAGTATAGAGGAGAATCTACTTATGAACATTTAAAATGACTTTACTTTGAAAGAATTAAGAAAAAATCAAAGAGACAAATTTCTGTTTCTTGATAAGTAAAGGTGAGAAAAAAATGGAAAAGAATAGAGCGTTCAGAAAGCTTGTTATCGGTCAAATGTTTGCGAATATTGGCGATATTATTTACACAATTGCTGTCGTGAGTTCTGTTTTTACACTAACAAACTCTGCGTTAGCAGCTTCTTTAGCACCCGTTATTATGACTATTGGGACAGTATTTTCAGGATTGCTAACGCCCGTATTAATTAATTATGCTACATTGACAGATATTTTACGAAAAACTCAATTATTTAAAACATTTATATTAATAGGATTGGCTGTGTATTTAAACTTAAAAGTAAATAATGAAAATCTTTTCTTTTTATATACATTTATCTTCAGTATTTCTTTTTTAGATGGTTGCGCTGAGCCAATAAGCAGGGCACTGATACCTCATTACGCTGCAAAGACTTATTTGATCCGTGCCAATAGCATTTTTAGTACAATGCTTCAAATTGTCAGTATTGGCGGTTGGGCAGTGGGCTCTTCTTTATTGATACTCTTTTCTATGTCAGGACTAATTTGGATCAATGTCGGTATCTTTGCTATTGCTACGTTAGCTTTTTGGCATTTACCAACAGTTTCTATGACTGATAACGCTGATGGAGATAGATGGAAAGACCTGATTTCAGGATGGCAAGAAATACGCAAACAACCGATTATATTTACAATTGTGAGTATGGATATCCTTGAGAGTATTGCAAACACAGCGTGGATTTCAGCCGTTGTCTTGGTCTTCGTGAAAGATGTTTTACATGTTTCAGAGAACTGGTGGGGCTACATTAATGCCACTTATTTTCTTGGTGCTGCTCTGGGAAGTATGATTGTATTTTATTTAAATGTAATGGTGGATAAGAATAAATCTAAAGTAATAGTCATCAGTTCAGTTTTAGGTGGAGTCATTACATTACTCGTTGCTTTAGGAGGAAATCCATTTTTTATTTTAGTGTATTCAATTCTGATAGGTGTCTTTTTGCAAATTAAGAATATCCCTCAAGCGACGATCTTACAACAGAAAGTCGATAGAAATAAATTAACATCCATGTATGCTGCAACAGGTATATTAAATACTGCAACTTTTTCTTTATCGTCACTGTTGATGGGGGCTGTGGCAGATATGTTAGGCGTGAATATTGTTTTTGTCCTTTCAGGAATACTATTATTTGTGGTTGCATTTATAGCGAGAAATAAAAGGAAATTGCTAGATGAGTAGGCAATTGGTGGGAAAGAAGATGGCAGATTGGAATACTTTAATTTATGATAAAAAGAATATAGAAATGGCTCCTGAAGCAGAAGTCGTTAAATTTGTAGAACTTTTAGCAAAAGAATTTCCGAATGAGCAAGAGAAAAAAGTTTGGGATTTAGGTTGTGGTGCTGGACGTCATAGTATTGCAATCGGCAAAATGGGCTGTGAAGTTTTTATCAGCGATCATTCTGTGAAAGCAATAGAATTAACAAAAGAAAAACTAGATGATAATAAGATTCGCTATACGGATGCCTTGTCTTCCATGGAAAACTATCCGTGGCAGGAGAAAGAGTTTTTACATGGTGTTCTTAGTTGGGCTGTTCTACAGCATAATACATTAGATAAAATAGTCGAATCAATTAATTGTATACATGAGTCGCTGATTATAGGTGGCTATTTTTTAGGAACGATCAAATCCACAAAAGCAGATTTGTATGGGAAAGGGAAAGAAATTGAGAAGGATACATTTATTTTAGCGGTAGGAAAAGAAGAGGGGGTTCCTCATCATTACTTTGATGAAGAGGGGATAAAACAACTTTTTCCTGATGACCAGTGGGAAATGGTAATTCTTGCTGAGCAGGTAGTGAATTATGTATCGAAAGTAGAGGAGTTTTGGGAGTTTAATCCATTTAGATATACTACGTGGTGTGTACTTGCTAAAAAACGATAGGGTTTAGATTTTAAGTATCTGAGGAATTTTACTCAGATGTATGAAGTTTCAAGGACTGAAATGGTTAATTAAAAATGATACCAAAGATATGATTACGATTTTAGACTCTGAGACTGAGGTAGATTTAACAAATCGGCTTTCACAGATTAAGGAAAAGGAAGTTAAGGTAAAAATCCATTACGAACTTGAAAGTGTGCGCAGAGAAGAAAGTCTAGTATATGTCAAATAGGGAAGAAACAGAAGGAAATATATTTTCTGAGAAAGAAAGTAAAACAAAATACTTTGCTAGAAATTAGTTCAAATCGAAAAATCAACTGAATAAACGATATTAATTGTACCAAAAACAATCGTATGAACGTAACTTTAAGTTCATACGATTGTTTATATATTACATCTTAAAATTGTTGAGGAAATAAATTAATAGTAACGGATAAACAATACAAAGCATTGTTAGCAATAATAAAAAATATAAATACTTTTTTGAACAGATTATGGGTGAAATAATTGTTTATCAAATAGGATATTGATTGAGCAGCGTGTGCCATTTTCCAGTTTCAAGTACCTTGTACCCTGCTTCTGTGACACTTACTTCTTGTGTTTCGTAGTGGGATAGATCATTTATATGAACAGGAACAATGACAGAGGGACTAAGAATATCAACAAATTTATCAAGCATTGAAATATTCATAGTCAGAGGGCCTCCGGTCTTGTTTGCTTGTACATTTCCTAAATTTGCAATTAATATATCAATACTTTGAGGAAGAGCTTTGATAATGTCTTTATGAAATACAGTGTCAGAAGTGAAATAAATTTTTTGTACGACACTATCAATGGTAACAGTTAATAGATACCCATTGACTTTACCAACTAATTTTCTCATTAAAAATGAGTTAGCATGATACGCAGGGATAGCCTGAATTTCTACAGTGATATTATCTTTAGAAAAAACATGTTTTTCTTTCCAACCAATTTTTTTAACATTTTTATCTGCTAAAAATGTTAGTGAATCTTTATTGCTAAGAACCAAAGAGTCTTGGGATATTTTTTCTTTTCCAAGTATATCTATGTGGTCTTCATGAAAATGACTAATCAACCAAATATCAATATCCTCAAAAGTATCACTATCAAAATTTGGATTTTCCAAGCGCTCAGATTCAAAAGATTTAAATTTTAATTTGGTACCCTTCTTAAATAGAGCAGGATCAATGGCAATTTTAACCTGATTATTTATGCTCAATATGCAGGTTGCAATTCCTACATGGAATAAATCAATTTTCATATCTACTTCGCTCCATCATTTTAATTTTTGACAAATCAAATCCTACTGGGACAGTTACTGATCCCATATAATATCTCTCTTTTCCTAACTTAAACACAGGATACTTTAATCGTAATAACTTTTTATAAACCAGTTGATCTAAACTAGCAACAACCATAGTACTATTTGGATCAACACTGCTAAATAGCTGCGTTGTAAGAATCTTAACAAGTCTAAATGAAGATTTTTCTCCACTTGCTAACCTTGCAAACTCATAGATGTCAGAGTATTTATCTTGAAACAAGTCTAAGTTAATGTCAAATTCTATTTCAAATGGTAATTGTTGAATTCTTTTGACAAGTCGTCCAGTACAACAAATATCTTTTTCTATATTGTAAATACAACAGATTGTTGACTGCTTACTGAGTTCTTCATCTTGAGTTCGTAATTCATTTGTTAAGGTTTCGATATCTTCATCAAATTGATAATGATGTTGAGTAAAATAAATGTTTGCTACGAAGTCAGAAATTTGAGGTAAATATTTTCTTTTATATAATTTTAGTGTGTAATTATTTGGTAGAAGTATTTCTTTAGTTGTAGTCATTTTTTCCTCCATAGCTAGTCTAACTCAATCAATTTTGAAGCTGAATAAATATATCGTACACCTGAAAATTCAAATATATCGCCATCATTTGCATGAGAATCATCCTTTAGAATATTCAGTATCTCAGTTACTGTCTTGGAAGTCATACCCTGGGCACCATTTCTAATTGCTGTAGCTGAAATAGTGTCTTTTCGCACTATTGTATACGGTGTTAAGAATGTTTCATCATAAATAGTTCTCACCAACATTCCACCGTAATCACTACCATGAAGACCATAAATTCTTTTGCCTTTATGTTTATCTTTAATGTGCTTAATAATTCCATGAAAACCTTTATCAATATATAGATCAGGCATAGCTAAAACTTCAACTTTATTTTCTAGATTTGCATCTGAGACAGCACTTCGCAACATAGCAATTCTATTTTCTGCTTCAAAGAAAATATTTCCAGTTGGAAAGTAATCAATATGAAAATCAGCTTTTTCAGTTTTTTCATAAATTCTCATACCATCTTTCATTTTAGCTATTCTAATAATCCCTTCATCCAATAATGCTTGGTGAAGCTTTGGAACGATAGTTGGATGTACATAAACCTTCTCTAAGTTTCTCGCTTGAATAAATTGTTCTATAATTTTCATATGTGAAACATGAGCAGGATTGAACGTTCCAAAGAAAACACCAACTCCAGATTTTTTTGAAAAAATACCTTTTAAATCTGTAACCAAACTGTATACTGCACCAATTATTCCTAAGAGAATACCTGTAACCACAAAAAATAGTTGAACTGGAATATATCCTAATGACGCAATGGCACTAATACAGACATTAAAACTCAAGGCAAGTGTAATATTCAAATAGCGATCACCAATATTTTTATTTGCTAATGCTAACATTACATACTGTAATCCTTGAGAAGCAAATGAAGTTAGTGCAATAGCACCATACAATCCTCCAACAAATTGTAGGTTAGCAGTATCTACAATACCGCCAATAATAACCATGGTCAAAGCAAAGTAATTAAATGCATATTGCCATAGAAAGCGAATGACTTTACCTAAAAACATACTTCCAGTTCGTAACACTGCAAATCGTTCTAATTTCTCACTTATTTTAGTAAAAAATGGTAGGAAAATTGCAACGAATAATGAAACAAATATTAAATATGTATTTTGCCAATTACCTGTTGGCAAAGCATATGAAACATACATTACTACTCCCATTATAAATGCTAACCTTGTATAAAAACTTTTTAAATAACCCAACATAACCCAAATTCTCTCCTTTAATCTACTAATAAATTTTTTACATTTACATTTTTTATTTTTCGTGAGGAAACATAACTAAATAAGAAGCTAACAAATACGAAAAACGATACTACAAAAACTAAATTTCCAATTGAAAATTTTAGATCTAAACTAGTTAAACCTGCCATTGAAAGAAGCGTAGAAAACATTTTGTTTCCGCCAAGCAAGGCTGAAATGATTCCAAATGTTGTTCCAAATGTTGTCGCCATAACAAATCTGGTAGCAAATTGACAACGTAATTGAGCCGATGTATAGCCCAATGATTTCATGATCCCCAATTCTAATGATTCCCTATTAATTGAAATTGTGCTCAAGAGGAGAATGATCACGGACGAAATAGAGAAACTTAAAATCAATACAACCAGTGTCATTAATAACAAACCCGTTTGTATTGTTTCAATCAAGTTTTTATTACTTTTTAAACCATCTGTTATATTAATATTGTCCTTATTTGTAGAAAATTGTTTAATTGTTTTTGATATATCTGAATCATTTTCTAAATCAACGACATATTGAACAGAAGAATAATTTTTATTTAGCTTAGAATACCCCGTATCTAGCATATGAATATTAAGTCCAACGTTGTTAACGCTTTGATATATTCCAACTATTTTGAAATTCTCTGAATTTTCTTTTTTAGTTGATACCTTTAAAGTATCATTAACATTCTTATTAAATTGTTCGCTCACGTTACTTGTAATAAGAATCTCATTTTCAGCTTTAGGATAACGCCCCGCACTTAAATCAACTTTGTTTTTAAGATCACCATATACAAGAGCAACCATTGATTGTTTTTCTACTTTTAAACTTGTCTGAAAAAAAGAACTGTAGGAATTGACTGGATATTTTTCATCAATTTGTTTAACTAATTGTCTTATTGTTTCCTCTTTATCCTCTGTAGTTTCAGCAATCTGTAATACTACATCATTTTTGGGCATGCCAAGAAGTTTGAATACTTCATTCTCTTTTTCAAAAGCTTTGGATAATGTTAGAACACTTAGTAATAAAAAGCTAAAGAAAAATGCAACGAGCATTAGTGATGTATATTGTTTAAACCTTGTAGATAATTGTTTGATAGAAATGCTAATAGATAGCGGTAAAATACTTAGACGATCTAAAGAGATACTCTTCTTTCCTTTATCTCCATCTGAAAGTTGACCCATTCTAAGTGCTTTAACAGGAGTAATATTTTTTAATTTTCTTAAGCTAAATAGTATGATGAGTGAATTTAATAAAATAAAGACAGCTAGTAATACAATCATTTGTCCCCATGGAACGGAATTATCTCCGATAATACCATTTGAATTTAAAAATACACTCGTTAATCTTGGGATGGCTTGTGTAGATACTAGTAGTCCCAAAATTCCTCCCAAAAGTATTAATACGTGAAATTGGATCATAAATTGATACTTTATTTTTCTATTGGTAAAGCCTAATGCTTTCATAACACCGATTTGAGTATAGTCAGATTCTAATGAAGTTAAGATTGCGTATCTTAAAACGAAAAAACTAACAAAAACAATAAAGGCTGTTGCAAGTAAAAGAACTAAAGAGAGAACTGTTGGAATCATCACATAGGCTTTTTTAGTAAATGTTTTATCATAGATAAAATCTGCTATTTCTGTTCCTTCAAAATTTTCCATTTTATTCGTAACATAAGCTGTGAAGTCTTCGTCAAGTGGTGGTTTATTGAAATTCACTTGGATGAAGAAGTTTTTTATAATGTTCTCACTTGTATCCATTTTTGAAATCTGATCATAAGTTCCATCATTAATAAGAACTTGATTATATCTCATTATTGGTGAGCCAAACACCGTGTCTTCAAAGAAGCCTACAATTTTTAATTGAATAATTTGGGAATTGAGCTTAACATCAATAGTGTCATTCTTTTTAAGAGAGAGGGAATCCTTTAAATAGATAGGGACATAGGTCTCATTGACGTTTAATGTACCATTCCCGCCATCCTCTACTCGAAAAGTGTTAATTCCTTGTGAACGAAGTAGAACGTTTGTATCCCCATTTTTTTCATCTTCTAATAATCCAGAGTATGTTTCGATTGTTTCAATGTTTTTAATATTGTCCATTTTTTTTAGTTCACTTGTATAACTCTTCCGATAATTATTTTGGGAAAAGCTAAAAAGTAAGTCTGGCGATTTGGAAGCTTCATAAGAAGTGTCATAAGTTTTGCCATTCTCAGACAAAGAACCTAGTGTTGTCAATAAAAAAATAATAGCAATGGCTGATAACGCTACTATCGAAAATGCAAAGGCTTTTCTTTTGAATAGATTTTTTCTAAGTAGTAGCAAAAATGTACGCATACTCTTACCACCCCATTCCTTGTAACCAATTCAATACATTTTTTTCACGCTCTACAATATCTATATTTTCAGCAGCGTATTTATCTAATGCTAATTCTCCTTCAATTTCTCCATCATTAAGATAAATAATTCTGTTTGCTCTTAATGATGCTTTTAGATCATGTGTGACCATAAGAATAGTCTGATTGTCATTATTGTTATAGTGAGAAAGAGTGTCTAATATATTTTTACCTGATTTTGAATTTAAAGCACCTGTAGGCTCGTCTGCAAATAATATCTTTGGACTATTAATAAGTGCTCTAGCGATAGCAACTCGCTGTTGTTGACCACCTGAAATCTCAGACGGAAGCCTTTTTGCAAATGAATCTAGCCCTACTTGCGCTAGCAGACTCATTGCATGGGAGTGAACCTTTTTTTTCGAATCATTTTTTAAATAACCAGAGATAATAATATTTTCAAAGAGAGAAAGGGTACTAATGAGATTCATTTGTTGAAATACAAATCCCATCTCTGTTCTCCGAATTTTTGAAATCTCAACCTCTTTCATGTTATCCACTCTTTGATTTTGATACTTCACTTCTCCAGATGAAATACTGTCCATAGCACTTAGACAATATAATAAAGTTGATTTGCCTGAACCCGAACTTCCCATTATTACGGTAAAATCACCTTCATAAATTTTCAAATCAATATTTTTTAATACTTTTACGGTATTTGAACCATTGTTATACTCCTTACAAAGTTGCTCTGCTGTAATGATTTTTTGCAAATCCATTCCTCATTTCTTTTAAATTTTAGTTGCCAAGTCACCTAATTCAAGGTACTTTTATAATAGTAGAGGTATTTATTTCCTTTAGTTGGTATTTTTCACTATAGTGTAAAAAAAATCTGAAAAGGGGTTATTTATGGAGAATGGAAATATAATTCGGTATATTAGAAAATCAAGAAATCTTTCCTTAGCAGACTTATCAGATGATACGATATCTGTTTCATTTATATCTAAGTTTGAAAGAGGTAACTCGGATATATCTTCTCAAAAGTTGTATGATTTATTAAATAAGTTAAGTGTGAGTTATCAAGAATTTCTTAGCATGAAAGATAAATCGGAAGATAATTGTCAACGTCAATTTTTAAAGGAATTGAAAAGTGCTGTCCGTGGTGCTAGTGTCATTGAATTGGATACACTCATCAAATCAGAAGAAAAAAAGTATAAGACCAATTACATTACTCGACATGCACATAATATAAGTATTTGTAAGTTACACATAGAAAGAATAGAACAAAAAGAGTATTCTAGAAAAATCGTTGACTCTCTCTGGAATTACTTAATCAATATTGATGTGTGGTTTGATTATGATGTGTCACTTTTTAACAATGTATTTTTTTGCTTCAGTGTAGAGCAAGTAAGCTTATTGGTGAAAGGTGCGCAAAAAAGACTTGAAACAGAACTACATATATTTAGAAATACCAATGAATTGTTACTCTTGCTGCTCAATCTTATTATCTTTTTTATAGAAAATGAAGGGTACAAGCAAGCAAAAAAATTTATTGTTAAAGTAGAAAGTTTATTGGACAAACCAGAGCAAATTTATGAGAAAAATAAATTGAATTTTTTGAAAGGAATTCTTCTAATCGCAGAAGGAGAAAGAAGTGCAGGAATTGAAAAAGCAAATCAAGTATTGAAAGTATTAAAAGTTCTTGAATTACAAGATATTCATGAAAGCCATCAAAAATATCTTGAACGATTTTTGAAAAAGACTATATAGAAAAAAGTCGATTTTGTATATTTTATACTATAGTAAAACTCATGCGCTTCACATGAAATTATGAGATAGAATTTTTATTTAAGTTGAGGAGGAATTACGATGTTTTATATATGGGAAATTTTCAGTATAAACAATAGTGTTAGATAAATTGAATAATTTTTTTAATAGTGAAAGCTCTGCTAAGAAAAAATCTTGGCAGGGCTTTTTGAACGATTAAAGATTAAAATAAAAGCTAAGTAGTTGCCTGTTCAATTACTTAGCTTTATATATCGCTCATCAGTATCAGTTCGGCTAATACTGATGAACTTTAAAATCCCATTTTGCAGCTAGGATTTTAAATCAAAATGTTTTTCAATTTCTCTTTGCTTTTAAGTTTTTGTGTTTCTTGAGCTAATGTTTTTAGTATTCGCTCATGCTCATAAAAGAGGTTATCAGGAATAGAATGATTATGGATGTTGTTTCTTAGTGAACTGAATGTTTTGTGCCAGTTCTTTAATTGTTGGATTGAATGATTTAGTTTGTGTAGGTCTTGATAGGTGATCATTTTTACTGGGTGAGCCATGTTGAACCTCCTAATGATATTTTTTAACCTTATAAGGTTAATTTGTCACAAGAATTATCAGGTGTCAACCTTGTACGGTTAATTTGTTGTATGGAAATATTATATACTTCAGTTAACTGTACAAGGTTAACGGAGGATATTATGACATATTCAGAAATTATTGTTTTTAGACTTAAGAAATTATGTGAACAAAAAGGAATTTCAATAAACAAGCTTGCAACGTTATCAGGAATGACTCAATCTACGCTAGATAACATTATGAAGGGGAATACTAAAAATCCTAAACTAAAGACTTTACATAAATTAGCAATGGGATTAGATATGACGGTTTCTGAACTGTTAGATTTTCCAGAAATGAATGAAACGCTTTTTGATGATGAGTAATACTAAGTATAACCTTGTAACGTTAATATTGTATATTTTCATTCGCTATACTTGAGTTAACTATACAAGGTTAATGGAGGAAACTATGACTTATTCTGATGTAATTAGATTGCGGCTTAAAAATTTATGTGCTGAAAAAAATATATCAATCAATAAACTTGCAACTTTATCAGGTATAACGCAGTCTACTGTGGATAATATTATGAAAGGGAAGACGAAAAACCCTAAGTTGAAAACGTTACATAAATTAGCTGCAGGACTTGATATGACAGTTTCTGAATTGTTGGATTTTCCAGAGATGAATAATACTATATTTGAGGATGAATAAATATTTTGAAAGAAGTTACGATTTTTGATAAATAATTAGAAATTAAGGAGATGAAAAAGTGTTAACAGATGTTTTTGTAAAACCATATCTTGAAAAATTTAGAGACTATGTTGAGAAAAGTATCGTAGAGAAGTTAGAAAGTCAAAAGATTGATGATGTAAATTTTTTAGAAACACAAATGGAATTATATTTAGAAAAAAGCAAGTTTAATTACTACATGAAATCTCTTTTATATAGAGAAAGTGGCCGATATATTAATGACGTTTATGTAGACATCCCATTAAAATCTAGTAAAGAAGAAGTTAATTCTAAAAGTTTAATAAAACTCATAAGTGATGGATATTCTAAAGAGATTATTTCTGCAAATCATATATTAGTTTATGGAATTGGTGGAAGTGGAAAAAGTATACTAATGAAAAAATTATTTTTAGATTTTATAGTAAATTGTGATAGTGATCACTTCTTTATACCTATTTTAATAAGATTGAAATCACTTAAAATCAATGATGAGAGTTTTCTTCAAAAATATATTTTGACCTATTTTTCTGAAATGAATGTTAAGTTTGAGGCTGATTTAGTAGAATTGTTTTTGGACAGAGGAAATATTATACTTCAATTTGATGGGTTAGATGAATTGAAGTTTAACGAGAAAAATAAGTTTATGAGAGAATTAGAAAATTTTATCAAAAAATATCAAAAAACCTCCATAATAATGAGTACCAGACCTGAAAGTGTCTCTAATACTCTTCCAGATTTTAAACAATATAGAATGCAGAGAATGAGCAAAAAGCAAGTGAAGGAATATATAGAAAAATTACCATTTGCTACAAATAGAGAAGAACTTCTTGAAAAAATATTAGAACCAAATTACTTTAAAAAACATGAAGAATTAGTAGGACATCCGTTAGTTTTAGCAATACTAATATTGACATTTGATTATAACGGGGAATTACCGATAAATTCTGCAAATTTTTATTCTAAGGTTTATCAAACGATGTTAGTTACACACGACAAGGAAAAAGAAGAAGGCTTTGACAGAGGGATAGCAACTAATTTATCCCATGCAAAATTAGAACGTTTTTTTGAGATATTTTGTTTTAAAACTTATATAGATGAACAATATTCGTTTGATTTAAGTGAAATAAATTATTATATTGATGATGCGATAACTAAATTTCTTGTTGAACAAGAAGGAGAATTTGATGATTTAACACGAGAAAATATTCAAAGAGATTTGACACATTTATTATGCTTTCTTATTGAAGAAGGAACACACTATGACTTTATTCATAGGACATTTCAGGAGTTTTATGCAGCTAAATTCATCCTAAGTTTAGATGATGATATGCAGAAGAATTTCTTCAGTGTAGATAATAATATAATTTTTATAGTAAGAGGAGGAGTCTTGCACTATTTAAGAATGTTGAATGAGAAAAAATATTTATATACTGCGATTTCTCCCATAATAGAAGACCTAGTAGTAATATATGATAGTTATACTGAAAAGGTAGACTTCATTAGAGATAATATAGATGTTATCGATTTAGGTAAACATAGTATTCAACAATACTATGTTATCTATGAAGCAGCCAAGTATTCTACTGCCAGAGAAGAGGTATTAGATATTAATAAAGAAGTTATTGATTTTTCTAGTGTAGAGGATATTTCTGAAACTAGAAATCAATATGCTAATAACGAATTTAATATTTTTGAAATTTCTGAATCGGAGTTTGATAAATTTAAAGAAATATTTATTAAAATTGTAGATTGTGAAATAGAGTATTTACGGAAATGGCTTTCTGATTATTATTCACAACGTAAAGATACATCTATATATGAGCATATTTTTGAATGGTAGATGAAAATGCTTACTGAGAAGATTAGCTAAATTGAAAGCAAAGATTAGAAATTCTGTAAAATAAGTGTATATATATGGATAAGGTAATATTGATTACTATAATCAATTTCTAGATGTTGCTAAAGACATTAGTATACAAACTGGTAGATTTAGAGTATAGGCATATATAAGTAATTATACAATTCAAGATGGAGCTGTTGACTATAGTTTCTGGTTCTAGTTTAATAATAGAAAGTAAGATGCCTCCCACTCCGTTAAATGCAGATTTAACTACTCTCAATGAAAAGAGCTAACCACATTTAAAGGCTAGCTCTTTAATATTGCTCCCGATTTTAATTCCATTTAAAATGCCCAAGGTTGATAACTATTGATGCTGTTTGACATAAATAAAAGCTAAAAACAGAGTTATTACAAAGTATTGAAAATTCTTGTTTTTCTATAGGTTACTCCCACTCAACAGTAGCAAGTGACTTACTCGTAATATCATAAACAATCCGATTCACATGATCCACTTCATTTACAATCCTCACAGAAATCTTCTGCAACACATCCTAAGGAGTTCTCGTAAAGTCCGCTGTTGAAGTCACTACATGAATTTTCACAGTAAAATCATACGTACGGCCATCACCCATCACACCCACACTAAGGACGCCATAGAACCTAAAAGGTTACTATAACTGATTTTCCTTTGATCTAAGAGATAAAAATAGTACCCTTTGAAATCTCAAAAGATACTCCTTAAGTATTTATGAAAACCTGGGTATGTGAACCTGTTGCAAGTAACCAATCCATATCATAATATTTTTTCTTTAAAGCTTTATAGTTTCGTTCAAATATGGGAGCTGATCTAATCTTCGCATATTGTATTCTTGGTTGGCTGATACAAAAAACGCATCCTAAAAATAAGATATAAGTTATTTTTGTATTAATAGATTTCGTCATGTTACCAATAGTTATCTTTTACCATGTCTTGGTATTGCGATTGGTTAAACGATTATTATTTCACCAATTGACATACTGAAACCGCTTTAATATAAAAAATAATACTTTCTAAAAGATATATTTATATTTTAAAAAGTTGTTGTAATTAATCTTAGAGTTGTGTTAAAATTTCATTAGGAGGGGTATAAATTATAAGGAGTGGTTTTTTTGAAAAATTTGAAAAAAAAGATTGTCTTATTGTTTGGAGTGACATTATTTTTGGGTGGGGTTGGTGCAATAAAATCTGAAGCAACAATTGCTTATCCTCATCCTACCTACGCTGATGAATGGAACTACGGTCGAAGTGGTAACCATGGCTGGTCGTATTATTATTTAAAAGCTAATGTTAGATTAGGTTCATCATCTGCTGTTAAAAATATCTATGGAACTGTTAAAGCTAGTGATGCTAAAAATTATGGTCAGGCTAGATCAGATGCCACAAAATCTTGGAACGATATACGCTTAGATGCGTTTTATGGCTGGTATTCTTTTTAAAGATTTGTTTAAATTTTGTTTAAAGTAAAAAACTTTTTTTGATACCCCTCCTTTAATAATAAAAAAGAATGGATATATATACTATGAAAATAAGAACCCTTATGTTATTTGTTGTTACGATTATTTTTGGTTTTATCGGTATTTCTCAAGTTCTAGAAATATCAGATGATATACAATTTCCAGCAAGATATGGGATTAAATTATCAAAAGTTGATTCTTCTAACTCTAATGTAAATTCTAATAAAGTTTATGAATTATTATCGAAAACTAGCAAAGAAAACAACCAAAAAATATTTAGAAGTTATATTAACAAGCAAGGAGATGAAATAGATTTTTCTTTTTCTAAAGAAAAACCAACCAGCATTCAATATTCTAATGACATTCGTGAATTAAAAGACAGTTCTTTTCAAGCTATGTATTATAGTGATAAACCACTTACAAATGAACTGATAGATAGGCTTAAAACAATGGGGATTAAAACCACATCGCTTGAATTACAGTGGTACATCGCAGGTGTTGTTTTTTGGACGAGTGGAATTCGTGCAGTTGGTTTATGGTGTTTAGTTTTTTCTATGTTACTGGCTTATTTTTCAATTCTAAATCTTTATAAAAAAGAAAATTATGTGGTTAGATTTTTAGGCACTATTCGAAAGTACCATGTGCGGCAATACTTAATTGATATGTGTGTTCTTTTATCAGCCTCTATCTGTTTGTATTTTACCTATTTTTTTCTTTTTAAAAATCCATTTTCTTCCATTGGATCATTGGCCTATCTTTCTATATTAATAAGTAATCTAGTGTTATTTACCTTACTAATTGGTGTGGTTCGATACATTTATAGTTTACTGATTCGATATGGGAACATATTAACAGCATTAAAAGGGAAAAATAATCCATTCTTATTAAATACTATTTACTTTATAGGAATTATAGGGACTTTATTAATTATGCCAATTATTTTAAATCAAATCACTCAAAATCAAACTATTTTAAAACAGCAAGTAGATAATTTGAATCCATGGTCACAATTAGATGCTTATCGCTTAGTTTCTGTAAATATGCCTAGTTTTATGGATGAAAATAATACGAATAATCAAATAGATGTTAGTGGAGATTTAGAATTTGGGAAACAATTCATGAGCTATTTTAATCATGATGAATACATTTTTACTCAAAAATCAGGTGTTTATGTACCTGAATTACTACCAGAGGAGACAAAGATAGAGTTAGAACAGCAGTATGCTAAGGATAACATTGATCCTAAAATAATGGAAAATGTGATTTATATGAATAAAAATACTTATTATTTAAGCAATAAAATTTTTAAAAATAAGTATCAAGAAATAGCAACAACTGTTCCAGCAACAATACTAGTACCAGCTAAATATGAAAAACAATTAGAGTCTGTGATAAATGCTACTTACATGGAATTTTTCCAATATTCAAGCATAAAAAGAGAATCTTTCGAAAAAATAGTTGTTCCTAATGGTGAGAAAACATTTTTGTTTGATTATAACGGAGCTGATCTTTATGGCTTTGATGACAGTAGAGTCCAAACGGCTACTGATGAAATCGTAGTTGTTTTAAATATGGATTCAGTTTTGAGTACGGATTCCGCTGTAACAACGTATTCTAATCTGATGAAAGGATTGTTTTTAGTTGATGGTATTTCTAAATTGTCCAGAAATCCAGAGATTACTCAAAATATAAATGAAATTATTAATCCATATAGCTCGATTAAATTGAAAATTAATCGACTTGAAACACGTATTAAATCGGCTATTTTTTCATTATTTTCTTTAATGATCATTCAAATTTATGTCGTAAATCAATTCTTCTTGAATATAGCTAGGCAAAAAATTCGTACCATTAGTATTAAAAGAATTTTAGGTTTGAATTTGAATGGATTAATTTTGAAAGCATTTATATGGTATTTAGTTATAATTGGAATAGCTTTGACTAGCTCATTTATCCTTACAATAAATCAGCAAGTTAAAGGATGGTTCTTACTAATTAACATCTTAGAAATTGTATTAACATTATTTCTAGTAAAATATATTATTCGAAAGAATGCTATGAATGTTTTGAAAGGAGATTTTGAACTTTGAGTATTAGAGTAGAGAATTTATCTAAATCTTATAAATCAAAAAGTGTTTTTAATGATATCTCGTTGGAATTTGAATCTAACAAAACATACGCCTTGATAGGAGCATCTGGTTCTGGTAAAACCACTCTTTTGAATGCTATTGCTCGCATAGAAAAGCCGACTAGTGGGAAAATCTTGCTAAACGGAACAGATATCTTTCAAATAAATGAACAAAAATTTTTTAAAAATACTTTAGGGTATGTTTTTCAAAATTATGCTTTAATTGATGAAAAAAGTGTTGCTTACAATTTGTCTTTAATTAATAAAAACAAAGAAGAGCAAGAAAAAGTATTGGTTGCTGTTGACTTAGACCGTAATCTTTTAAAGGCGAAAATTTATGAACTTTCAGGTGGACAAGCACAAAGAGTGTCTTTAGCTAGAATGCTATTAAAAAAGCCATCTATTATACTAGCAGATGAACCGACTGGCGCTTTAGACCAAGAAACAGGGAATGAAATTATCTCCTTACTACTGAATTTGGCCAATGCAGATACGTATGTTATTATCGCTACTCATGATCCTAATGTCTACAATAAAGTTGACGAAGTGATTGATTTAAAAGATTATAGTGAGGAGTGAGAAGATATGAAAAAAAAATTAATAGGAGTAGCAGTCTTTTTATTTTTTATCATTAGCATTCTAGCAGTTATGTATTTTATTCGTTCTACAGATCCTGCAGAAAAAATATATAAAAATTTAAATAACCCTGCTAAAGAACAAATACTATCTAACGCTAATAAAGAGAGCAAAAATATGACGATTGATCATTCTGGAATATATGAAATTATCACAGAAGGGGATGAAGAATCAAAAATAGCTATAGAAGATCCTGTTATTCCACCTATCAACTCTAAATTTACAGGTATTTATATTGAAAAAAATCAATCGTTTGAAATACCAAGTGGGGTTACCGTTAAATTTGTCCCTGTTTCATTTGATAATCTAGGAAAAAATGAAAACTTTAGTTTAAATGCTTTGGGGAAGTATTTTATTGGTGCTGAGATATATCCTGGAGAGTACTATGTAACGCTAATGAATAAGGCGGATCATAGTACTGACAATGAGATGAAAGTGCAATTGATTGTTTCTAATAAAAAAAAGCATAGACAGGTTATATTAAATGAAAATAATACACGAGAAACTCTCGAATTAAAACACGGAGAATTTCTAACAATAAAATCTTCATATTTAGATATTACGTTAAATTTCGAAAAAATAGAATAAAAAGCGTTATTTGACTTTATAGCTCTCATAATCCTGATTAACTAAAGTAGCTATTGTATCGATGGATGCAATGGCTGCTTTGTAAGTTTGATATAGCTACTGTTCCATTAACTACTAACATTGGAATAAACATTTTGATTATCTCCGTTAGAGAGATTACTATCAATATTTCTTCGTAATGAATTTTGATTACTAGTATATAAATACTCGTTCGATAATATTTTCATCTTCAATAAAAAATGACAATTCCTTAGAAAATTTTTCTTTTTCTAGATCATCTATTTTAAATACAGAATCATGATTAAACATTTTATAAAACACGTCAACTGAACCCATAATACATAAGTTTACCCATATTCAGTACCATAATTTTTGTTTGTAGCCCAGTTTTCAGTTTCTTCAAAATAATGTAATATTTGTATAACTGTACTTTTACTTGTCTTTTTTCATAGTCTAAACCTGAAGTTAATTCATCCAGAATGTACATTTTTTTGGTTGTGAAAGAATTAAACCTACTCCAAATTTATCCAAGAAAAAAAGTTTGGAATTACTTTATTTTGATTGTAATCAAAAATAACTCCAGCCAAAAGACCAATAATTGCTATTAAAAAAATTGTATTTACGACTTTATATTTTCTCATAAAAATCCTTCTGTTTCTTAATCATACTACATTTTTACGAAAATAAATCGTATTAAAAATAAGCTACTAAACAAATACAGTGAGGAATGGTTGACTTAGAGCTTTGAAAGACTACAAATGTTTTCTCATTTGTTTAAAGAGTATTTTCCACATAACTGTAATTAAAACGGAAGTATAAAAAATAACTTGAAAAAAATACAAAATCAATCATATGGTATATATTATAAGAGGGGGATGATAGAATGTTTGATTATAAATGCTTACTTACAAAAATGATTAAATATTTTTCGAAGAATCATTTGAAATTTACAAGTCTGTTTTTAATGTATTGGAATGCAAAGATGAATATTTACATGAGCTATGGAAAGAAGTCATAGATTCAGCTATAGTGTATTCCAATATGAGAATTAATTGGAACTATTTTTCTAGGGAAGAAAAACTTGGCTCGTCAGAAGATAGAAAACGCTGGGGAGATTTTGCAGGGTATGTCTTGTGTTTTGAAAATATTAGAGCTAGATAAAGAAAACAATTTGAGGATGCTATAAAAAGTAGGTTCATAAAAAAATAAACCCCTGTCAAGCGTTATCTTGACAGGGGTTTTTGGTAGGGAAAATGGTAGGGAACCATATCATTTTCAATGAAAATCAAGCATTTCATAAGTTGAAAAACGTTGATTTATCGGCATTCCCCATCCTTATTATGTTGGCTCTTTATTCCCACTCAACAGTAGCAGGTGGCTTACTCGTAATATCATAAACAATCCGATTCACATGATCCACTTCATTCACGATTCTCACAGAAATCTTCTGCAACACATCCCAAGGAATTCGAGCAAAATCAGCTGTCATCCCATCAATCGAAGTCACTGCACGAATGCCCACAGTATAATCATACGTACGGCCATCACCCATCACACCCACACTACGGATGCCAGGTAACACAGTAAAGTACTGCCAAATATCACGATCTAAACCAGCATTAGCGATCTCTTCACGTAAAATCACAGCAGAGTTACGAACGATTTCTAATTTATCTTCAGTAATATCGTAAAGTACGTGAATGTCTAGTTCAAAAGTATATTGAACTAAACATTTTTAAATTATTACTCTTTGATATTTTGGAACATTTTTGTTAAAATGTAAGTAATTAAAAACATTTAGTAAGGAGAGGTTGAAATGGAAACTATTTTTTCTTCAACAGACCAAGTATTGCTATTTTTGATAGTGTTTAGTTTGATAGTTTTTTTATTGGCACTACTTATAGATAAGTCAAACGGATTATTTTTAGCTAGGAATCCATTTGATGCAAATAGTTATGAAGCAACGCCAGAGAACGAGAGTGAAAGGAAAGCTGGCAAGCTTTTTGTAAAATGGACATATAGAGTAGTCTTAATACTTATTCCGTTGTTTCTTCTTTTTTACAGTAATGTATTTGTCAAAATTATAGGTATTATTTTTATCATAGCTATTTTAGTTTATCAAAATAGTAAAAAAAAATAGTATTATAATTTAATGAGCACATCAGCAATGTTTATTAAATCTTCATCGTGAGTAGCAATAATGATAATTTTATCTTTTTTACTATTTAATAAATAGTCAATAATTATTTGTTTTGAACGAGAATCAAGATGATTAGTCGGTTCATCTAATATTAGAATCTCATTATTTTTACTAAATGACTGTATCAGATTTACTTTTTTTAACTCTCCTTCTGAGAGTTGACTTAAAGGGATATTCATCTTCATTGCCAAATCAAATTTATCTGTAAAAAACATACTAGTTTCATCCGTAATGATATCTGATAAGTACTCGTCGCTGATAAAAATATTTTTTTGCATGGTATATGAAAGAATATTTTCGTAAAAATACTCTTTATCTAAATCTTGAAAATCCATTTGATTTATTTTATACTCACCGTTTAAATTTGTATATAATGCAGCTACGATATTTAATATAGAACTTTTACCACATCCATTTGGGCCAATCAAACAATAGATTTCTCCTTTTTTAAATGTTTGAGAAAAATTTGATATGACAGGTAAAAAATTTGTGGGATATGTGAAAAAAATATTTTCTAATTCTAAAATTGAAATTTTATTAGGAGTAGCACCTCCGTTACTACTAGTTGGTAGTTCAAAGAAGTTGTTTAATCGAGATACGGAAACTTTTGCTTCAGTGTAAGTTGAAATGAATTTCGAAAAATATTTTACTGATTCTAGTAGGATATTAAAATAGGAAATCATAATTGAAAAATCGCCAATTGATAATGTTCCCTTTATAACAGCATTGCCACCGACAATAAAAATTCCGATCTGTGCTAAAAGAAACAATAGATTATCTCCGATTATAAAAGTAAAAGAAAAAATTTTAAAGTTAATCAACGAATGTTGAAGATTTTTATAACCATCGTAGGTGCTTCTTTTTATGCGCCCGATCAATCTATATAGGTTACTGTACTTAATAATATTTAAATTATTTTGGACAACGGAAAAGTATTTTGAACTTGCATTTTTTGTGTTCATCTGCTTAATATATAGTGACTTTTTTAACAAGTTGATATAAACTATATATACAATGATTAAAAGCGTTAACATTAATGCTAAATTCTTATCAAATGTAAATAATAGAAATAGTGCGGATAAGAAGCTTAAGCTTTTCATAATGATCATTCCGTAAGTTTCTAAAATGAATGCGGATACATTTTGTGAATCTGTATAGATTCGTTGGCTTGCATCTTTAGTGTCTAAGTTGTCAATTGTTAAAAAATCAACTTTGTTTAGATGTAACTCAAGTGCTACGACAATATTATAAGCGATATTAGTAGAGATTTTTGATTCAATGATTTGTAAATAAAAACTTAGAAGTAGTTGTATAGTAATTACTATTGTTAATATTTTCACAAAATCGTAAATGATTGTCATTGTGCCTATTTTTAAAAGAGAGTCGATAAAATTTCCTGAAATTAATGGAATAATATTTGTTAATAGTGCCAAAAATACGTTTATTACGATGAAGATAAGTAGTTTAATAGAATTTCCTTTTTTGAAATTTTTGATAAATTTTATAACATCCATTTTCTTTCCCCCATTCTTACAATCAATAAATTAATTTTAACATAAAATTCAGATTAGGAGTGAAAATTTATGAACATTACATCTGCATCATTTGACTTAACGTACAAGTGTAACTTGAAGTGTAAACATTGCTTTAATTCCAGTGGTGATCTATCACCATGTTATCATCAGCAAGTATTGACTCATGAGGAAAAAGAAAAAATATTATTGGATATTGCAAAATTAAATGTAAGTTCAATTTGTTTATGTGGGGGAGAAACGCTTCTTGAATTTGACTTTATAAAAAATGTTGTTCCTAAAATAAAAAAAATTTCTCCTGTTACATCAATTAATATGGTTAGTAATGGCATTTTATTTGATGAAGAAAAGGCTCGTGGATTAAAAGAAGCAGGTATTAGCCTAATTCAATTTAGTTTGGATGGTTTTACTGATGAAAGTTATGATTTTGTAAGAAACTCAAAGGGAAAACTTTACAAGGTGAAACAAGCTATAAAAATTGCTGTAAGAGAAGGTTTTACTGTTGGAGTGGCTGTTTTACCACATAAAAAGAATATAGATGAAATAGAAAAAATAATAGATTTTTGTGAAATGTGTAATATATTTGAAGTTAGATTTCAACCATTTATGCCGATAGGTAGGGGCTTAGAAAATAAAGAAGAAATAACTTTGTCAAAAGATGAGTATGAATATTTAAAAGAATTAATTGATAATAAGGAAAGGGAGATTAGAAAGAGAGGAAGTAATTTCAAAATTGAATGGGGAGACCCTATGGATCATTTTTTTATGATACAAGAAGAAGAAGATTTGCCATATTTGAATATAAATGCGTATGGAGAAATATTAGTATCTCCATATTTACCATTTGTTGTTTGGAATCTACGGAACAATACTTTAGGAGAGTACCTTGCCTCAGATTGTTTAAAGAAGATGTTGAACTTAGACGTTTTAACCGATACTTTGAATGAATTGACTACAGTGGATTCTCTTTCGTTGAGAGAATTGGATTTACCACATGTTTATAAAGAAGAAAATGTTTATTTATATAATTTGATTTAGAGAGGAGAATTATATGTATACTTTAAAAAAGGCGGAAGAACATGATTTTTCTCAAATCAATAATTTTTTGAAAATATTGGGTTCTTATGGCAGTACTCATTTTGGATATTACGAAGCATTAGATTCTTACAATTATGATTTAGAAAAAGTTTTTTCTCCAAGAGTGGTTAGACATATACTATTTTCAAAAGATAAAAATTGGTTCATAATTTATTTAGATGAAAAAGTAATGGGATTACTTTTGATATCGAACCCTAATGTCCTGTTAGAATCGACTGCATCGGTTTTGCTTTTTGCTGGATTCGAGAAAAATTTTGATAAAAATAATTGTGAATATAGTTATTTATTCAGTAATTTACCCACAGAAATTACAAAAATCAGCATTAGAGCAAATGAATGTGGAGAAAATATATTAAAAAAAAATATTAATGGTGAATTTGAAGTAATGATCCCTTTAAAAAATAAAGAGTATTATTATGCAATATTCAAAGAGGCAGGAGGCGATGCATAAATGAATAAAGAATATATTCCTTTGTTAAAAGAAAATAGTGTTTTAGTTAAAAATGACAGTAAATACATTCTAAAATCTTGTTCTTTGGAAGATAATTATTTAGAGATAAATGATAATGCTCAAATAATTATTGATGAATTAGCCCAAAAGAAAGATATAGAGAATATTTACCAATCAATACTTTCGAAGTCTAATACTAAAAATGAAAAGTTAATAATGGAGCAAGTTGATTTATTTTTGTTCCAGTTACAGTGTTTAAGGGAATATTTAGAAGATGATGAAACGGGCTATCTATTAAAAAGATTTCTGAATTCGGATGATACCACTGTAGATCCGTTTGGGGCTTATACAAAAAAAGAAATTTTTGATAATGAACTTCAATGCAAAAGCAAAAATTTTTACTATAGAGAAAAAAGCTTTTTAGACAGTTTATTCTATTCTTCTTTTACCGCAAATAAGATGTTTTCAGTAGTTGAGAAAAATGACTCGATAATAACTGTAGTGATTTTCAAGCATTTAGAAGATATTGATAGTTTTGAATTAATAGCAGTTTTTTCTAATAATAATGTCATTGAACAAAAAATGTTTTCAAGAATGTATAATGTAATAAATATTTATACGAATCTATTTTTCAAGAAAAGTATAAAAAAATCTAGTAAGGTAGTTATTAAATCAGATAATCATATACAAGGAAAAAATGGTTTTCGGACATCATATTGTGGAATTTTAAAATATGAGAACGGAAAAGAAAGTTGCAATATTTCAATACTAGAATTAAATGAGAATGGAGATGTTGTTGATGTATGATGCAAATGTAGGAGCTTCGATAAATAGTGTTAGTCAAGGAGGGCAGGATGTATCTCCAAGATATTTGGCTGTTTATTTAGCTGTAGGAGTAGTGCTAATACTCACTTATGCGATTAATATTAATATTAATACAAATACGAATGCTGTGAATAATAACACTATTATTGGTTGGAGATAACATAGTCAATAGTAAATGATGTATCTGATTTAATGATTTACAAATCTATTTATTGGTTACAATAGAAAAAAGAACCGTACGACTCTTTACAGTAAAAGAGTTATACGGTTCTTTTTAATTATTCCCACTCAACAGTAGCAGGTGGCTTACTCGTAATATCATAAACAATCCGATTCACATGATCCACTTCATTCACGATCCTCACAGAAATCTTCTGCAACACATCCCAAGGAATTCTAGCAAAATCAGCCGTCATTCCATCAATCGAAGTCACTGCACGAATCCCCACAGTATAATCATACGTACGGCCATCACCCATCACGCCCACACTACGGATGCCAGGTAACACAGTAAAGTACTGCCAAATATCACGATCTAAACCAGCATTGGCGATCTCTTCACGTAAAATCGCATCAGAGTTACGCACGATTTCTAATTTATCTTCGGTAATTTCACCAAGTACACGAATCCCTAAACCAGGACCAGGGAATGGTTGGCGCCAAACTAGCGCTTCAGGCATGCCTAATTCGATTCCTAATGCACGAACTTCATCTTTAAATAAAGTATTCAACGGTTCGATCAATTCAAATTGCATATCTTCTGGCAATCCGCCCACGTTATGGTGAGATTTGATCGTTTGCGCTGTTTCAGTTCCGCTTTCTACGATATCTGTATAAAGGGTACCTTGTGCTAGGAAGTCGATGCCGTCAAGTTTTGTCGCTTCATCATCGAAAACATACACAAATTCATTTCCAATGATTTTACGTTTTTCTTCTGGGTCAGAAACACCCGTTAATTTATCTAAGAAACGTTTTTTCGCATCTACTTTAATGATGTTTAAGCCGAATTTACCAGCTAAACTATCCATTACTTGTTCTGCTTCACCTTTGCGCAATAAACCATGATCTACAAAGATACATGTCAATTGGTCGCCGATAGCTTTTTGTAAAAGCACACCAACAACGCTTGAATCCACGCCGCCTGAAAGACCAAGAAGGACTTTTTTATCGCCGACTTGTTCACGGATTTTGTTGATTTCCATTTCGATGAAGTTGCCCATTGTCCAGTCGCCTTCGCAATGACAAATATCAAAAGTAAAGTGACGTAATAAGTCGTTACCATACTCAGAATGACGTACTTCTGGATGGAATTGCACACCGTAAAGGTTGCGAGCTGTATCTTGAACAGCTGCAAACGGACAATCTGCACTAGTTGCCACAGTTTCAAAGCTATCAGGGATAGCAGCGACTAGGTCACCATGACTCATCCAAGCGATTTGCTTTTCAGGTGTTCCTTTAAAGATAGGTGAATCAGGAATCAAAAGTGATAGCTCTGACTTGCCGTATTCACGGTTGCCAGCAGGCTCAACTTTTCCACCTAGATTATGCATCATTAGTTGCATACCGTAACAAATCCCTAGAATTGGAATGCCTAATTCATAAATTTCAGGATCGATACTAAACGCATTTTCATCATAAACACTATTTGGGCCACCAGAGAAAATAATTCCTTTTGGTGCCATTTCGCGAATTTCATCCGCTGTGATTCGGTGGCTCAATAATTCTGAGAACACGCCAAATTCACGAATACGTCGAGTAATCAATTGGTTATATTGACTACCAAAGTCTAAAACAATAATTTTTTCGACAGTTGTCAAATCGGCAACATTGGTCACATTTATTACCCCTATCCATTTAGATTTATCTAATAAAAGGTCAAAAAGAATTTTTTGACCTTTTTAGAATCAAGTTAAGTGTTGTTTTGTGATCTAGCTTCACGAACTAGTGCTTCGGAAAAAAGATGAAAAAGGCTAGTGACAAAAAGCGTCACAATCATTTTTCCCTATTTTTCTGTCAGCACTGAACGAGTTCGCTCAGCCTTTCTTTTAATACTTCCGCATAAATATCTCATCAATAATATGATTTTCAGTCTTATGAAGTATAATATCCGCTCTGCCTCGAGTTGGCAAGATATATTCCTCTAAGTTCTTCAAATTCACTGTTTTCCAAACTTCTTTAGCCATCGCAAAGGCATCTTCACGATTGCCGATCGCATATTGATAATAGTAATTATCTGGATCAAGAAAGGCTGTATCGAGTAAGGCACCAAAACGTTCAAGGTACCATTTTTCGATCAGCTTCGGTTCTGCATCTACAAAGACCGAAAAGTCAAAGAAGTCACTGACGTAAATTTGCTGATTGGCTGGCAATTGCAGTGTATTGATTCCTTCAACGATCAGAATATCTGGTTGTTGAATCACTTCATATTCGCCTTCCACAATATCATATACGCTGTGAGAATAAAGTGGTGCTTTGATTTCTTCTTGGCTATTTTTGACTTGGTTTAAAAAGTCGATTAACTTTTCCATGTCATAGCTTTCAGGAAATCCTTTACGATCCATGATGCCTTTTGCTTCCAACACTTTATTTGGATATAAAAAGCCATCCGTCGTAATCAGTTGGACATTGCGGCGTTTAAAGGTTCTGGATAAAATCAGCTGCAGTAAACGAGCGGTGGTACTTTTTCCAACAGCTACACTACCAGCAATCCCGATGATGAAAGGCGGAACAGGTACATATTCATGCAAAAACAGCCCTTTGCTAACAGTTAAAGACTCAAATTCTTTCATATATAAGTGAATCAGATGGGTCAGCGGCACGTAAATGTCCTGCACATCCTGCAATGAAATTTGATCATTGAAGCCTTTAATATCTTCTAATTCTTCTTCTGTCAGCGGCGCTTTGCCGTTATGATAGAAGCCCTGCCATTCCTTCCGTGAAATGGGGTAATAATTCATTTTATCGTCCATCGGTTCCTCCACCAAAGCCAACATTTATTTCTGTGCTTATTATAGCATCTTTCATAAAACAACAAAACCCTACTGAGTGGTTAAAGTAGAGTTTTGTTGTGTATTCTTATTTATTCATAATCAAAGCACTGGTATCTTCAAAGTCATAGGCTGACAAGTCTAGTTTTATAGGTGTATTCGTTTTAGGATCATATTTAGTGAGTTGATCATCGAACATAAAATAGTAATAAGCACTATCTTGAGTGAAAAATGGAGGATTTATATGTTTTTCTTGTTCCAATTTTTCATATTCAGGAAAATGAATGAACGATTCAGATTGTTCTTTCAAGCTATAAACGGTCCATGTATAGCTTTTTACATATAGCTCATAGTGGCGAATGATCAGGTTTTCGTTTGGCTCGTCTACATATATTTCCATTGGATAAGGATAAGTCAAAGTGAGATACTCTTTATTTTTTGTTGCTAGATCATATACAAGTACTCGATTTGCTTCTCCTGGTTCACCAGTTGTACCCATGCCACTATTGGCTTCTGTAATATAAAGTTTATTTTGAAAATGAACCATTCTCATGTATGCACTTGTTTCATCACCTAGGTCAGTTTCTTCGACCACTTCAAATTCTTTCGTCATTTTCACTAACATATTTTTACTTGATCCATCGTCAGGATTAGTATAGCCACATAAAACATAAAGATAATCTCCTAGAGGAATTAGTTGATTGGTTAGGATACTTTCCTTTTTACGGAGTTCCTTTTTCAGCTGAAGTTTCAAGTTCTTATCATACTTATAAAATTCTGTTCGATCACTAAAACAGGCGGTAGTATAAAAAAATTCTCCATCTACATTTGAAGTATAGGCATCATTTCCTTCTGCTTTGACAAGATCAATGGATAAGTCACGACCAATTTTTGCTAAGGAAACTTCAAGTTTGGGATTTTCAGAGGTTTTTGTGTAGTAATGATTATCCATTTCCCAGAAATTGTTGCGCCAAAAATTTAGATTTCCGTCTGTTCGTTTAAGTTGTTCCACTTTTTCTAGTTTATCGTCTTTTTCAAGAAAGGTTGTGATGTTTTTTGAATCAATAATAGCTAGATCGTATTCTTTTGTTTTTAATGCAGTTGTCTTTTGGCATCCGCCAAGCATAAGTAAGAAAAATAGGGAGGTTAGCCCTATTTTTCGTAAAACGTTTTTATTCATATTTATTTCTTCCTATAAATCAAAGTTGTTTTGTCTGTTTGATGAAGTTCAAATGGATGTACAGCAGATGCATAACGCCATGTGTCTAAGTCAACGTTAGCTGTGTCTTTATATGCTGCCCAAACCAGCTGAGAGCAATAGAAAGTACTTCTGGTACCTCTATTCAAAAAATTGTTATTGTATTTTTTTCCAACCTGTTTTTCAGCCCATAAGGCAGCTTTTTTATCTTGTGCAACTGACGTACTTTTTACGCCAACTTGCCATACTTGGCCACCAAAACGAGAAGGCCAGTCACCGCTTTTAAATTGTACTCCGTCATTAGGGTTGGCTTCAACAGTTGTATACCAGCGACTAGCACCCATGATTCCCGTATGACCATTATTAAAAAGGGGACTAGAAGCATATGAATCTGTTATACAAATGACACCGTCGCGCCATGACCATGATCCAGCTCTAGCACGTCCAATAGCCTTCGGGTCTATTTCAATTGGAGCGTTATTTGCTTCATTTTTCATATCTTCTTCCCATTGTTCGCTTTCTGGAAAAATCGAATTCAAATCATTTAAATTATTCACTTCTGAAGTTGTACTGATTTCAGAATCTTCAACTGCAAGAGCTTGTGTAGCAGAAAAAATGTGTACAGAAAGTATAGCGGTACCAACAAATAACCAATTTCTTTTTTTCATATTTTAACCACCTATTATATTTTTTACTAATGTTGAATTTGATTATATAATAATGTATTTATTATGTCAAACTTATTAGTGGTTTTTAATTTGTTTTTGTCTGAAATATAAAACTTTAAGTTATGGTTTTTAATTCTGCTAAAAATAAATAGAATTAAGAATTCTCATTTTAATTGGAACTACTCTAAAATAATTCTTTGCCTCGGCAAAAGGCCCTTTTCAATGGTATGATAAACAAAGAAAACAAGTCGAGAAAGGAAAATACGTAATGAAAAAAATCGTTTTATTTGGAGATAGCATCACAGCAGGATATGGTGATGAAGCTATCACACCGATTTTACAAAACCTAATTACAGAAGACCTAGCAGCGCAAAACTATGAAGAAGTCATGATCGTAAATGCTGGGATGCCAGGAGACACGACACAAGATGCCATGAAACGTTTGGAAAAGGAAGTATTAGCAGAACAAGCGGATATTGTAACAATCTTTTTCGGCGCTAATGACACAAACGCGGATAACTTAGTTCCTTTAGAGCAATACGCAGAAAATATCGAAACAATGATCACTAAAATCGGAAAAGAAAAAATTATTCTACTCACACCACCATATGTGGATTGTGCTAGAAAACCCACTCGGGATGATGACCGCATTCGGGAATACGTAGAACGAGTAAAAGTGATCGGAGCAAAATATGAAATTCCTGTCATCGATGTATACAAAGCAATGGTTGTTTACCCCGGCACAGATGAATTTTTACAAGCAGATGGACTACACTTTTCTAAAACGGGTTATGACTTACTCGCTGCCTTGATTGTTCGTGAAATAAAAGGTAGACTGATGACAAAAGAAAATAGTTAGGAAGAAGAAAATGAATAATCATTATTATACAGAAAATCCAGATTTAGCTCATGATTTAGAGCAGTGGTCGTTTGAATTAAGAGGGAAGGAGTTTCAATTTTTAACAGATAGTGGAGTATTTTCCCGTAATACAGTGGACTTTGGCTCTCGTGTGTTGATCGATGCTTTTGACTGGGAAGAGTTACCAGAAGGAAAGCTGTTAGATGTTGGTTGCGGTTATGGTCCAATTGGTTTAACCATAGCAGCGCTAAGCGGTAGAACAGTAGAAATGATCGATGTGAATCAACGTGCAGTAGCCTTAGCGCAAGAAAACGCGAAGAAAAACCACGTAAAAAATGTCGATATCCATACCTCAAATATTTATGCCGATGTTCATGAAAAGGAATACGCTGCAATTATTAGCAATCCGCCGATTCGAGCGGGGAAAAAAGTCGTTCACGAAATTTTAAGTGAAGCTTATCCAAGACTTTTAGTCGGCGGAACCCTGACAGTCGTGATCCAAAAAAAACAAGGTGCACCAAGTGCTGAGAAAAAAATGGCAGAAGTTTTTGGTAATGTAGAAATTGTGACAAAAGACAAAGGCTATTATATTTTAAAAAGTGTTAAAGAAGCGTAGTGTTGAATAGAAAAATAAAAAATCGAGACAGTCGAAATGATTGTCTCGATTTTTTGCGTATTATTCTTTAACCAGCTGTAAAAGTTGAGTATAAATAGCTTTCCAAGTTCCTGCTTCATTAAAGTTTTCCACGAGTAAAAAAGCGGTGTCGGGTCTTTCAATCGGTGCCACATAATTTGCAATGATCACATTCGCAATCGTGTCATCTGTTGTGAAAATGAAGGTATCGGGGTTGAGGATTTTCATCAGTTTTCGTTTTAATGCCAATTCAGCAACGATATTCCCACCAAAGTCGATATAAATCATGACTTTTTGCTGATGTTCACCTAGAACGATCAAATAAAGCGTATCGATCAAGACTTGCTTACTTTCTTCTTTTTTAGACCAAGGAATTGCTGGTTGAAATTGGTCATAGAAATTAACCAATTGCTCATACAAGGCTGCGTGAGTTTGGATACTTTCAGTAGTCAGCGCTTGTGAATAAAAGATATTTTTTAAATCATGACCAAAAAACTGAATATAACTTAGATGCAAGGTCAAAATATAAAGGCTAGCGTAATAGTTTTTATAAAGACGTGGTAAGGATTCCAATGTAAAAGTATCGAATACAGCATCTAACATCTGTTTAGCGAGCATCGCTAAATCAAAATCGATCATATTTTCTAAATGTTCACCTAAGCGAATCATTTCATCAAAGGTACACAGTCTAGGAATAAAGATCCGTAAGAAAAATAGTAAAAAAGCATGATCAAGCTCATTTTCTTTTGCTTCAAAAATGGTTGTTAATGGAAAGACAGAGGATGATTGAATCTCTGTTGTTAACCGACCTAAATCGGTGGGTGTATGCTCTAGAACATAGAAAAAAGAATTTAGACTGTGAAGCTCAGAATAAGTCATTTCTTTTGCATAAGGGAGCGTTTTCTCGTTCTCTATACTTTTTTGACGTTCTAATTCTATTGTAGGATACGGTGAACGATAAAAGAATAGGAAACTAAAGACTAAAAAGCGAAAGATAAAAATATCAGAAGCGCGCCCTTTCAGAAAAACGGTCTTATTCGCAACCGTCAATTCTAAACTGAATTGCTTCAAAAAAGGATTGACCTGACGAATCACATAATAGGTGTGTGACTGAGAAAATAGTAATTTTTGTGCAACATCCGTAATGGGGATTTGCTCCTCATGCAAAAAAAGATAGGTCAATTGAAACATCGCAGAAGCGTTTAAATAATGTTGAATCAGTTCATAAATCAACAGCGAAGGATGATGACCATCTTCCACTCTTTCTGCTATATATTTATTTTCTTTGTAATTGATTGTTATTGGGATTTGATAAACAGCCAAATCTCTATTTAGTTGAAGTACAAAATGATACAGGCGGTTTTTAGATAGAGACAATTGTACTTGTAAAATCTCACTTTCGATCATGGGACTATTTACGATCCTGGTAAATAAATCTAATTTTATCTGTTCATTTTTTTTGATTAATTTAGTCATTAACATACCAACCCCACCTTTATATAGTCATTATAAACAAGTTTAAATATTTTTCATATTAAAAAATTAAAAATAAGCAAATTATTGTAATACGAGAATATCTTGAATTTGATATGGGATTCTTTTATATTTTGTAAGCAGAACAAATTTGATAAATAAGAGGTGGTTTAGTGAGATTCGTTAAACGATTTAATTTATGGATGGTTATTCTTTTTTTAGTCGTCAGTCCTTTGAGTCCAAGTACGATGCATGTATTCGCTGAAACACTAAATGAGCAGGCTACCTATTTAAAAATACATAAAAATGAAAAAGAACAAGCAGTGGTCATGTTACCACAAATCATTTCGGGACAACAGGTAACAATCAAGGCTGAAACGTCAATAGATGTTACGGCGTTAGAGCAGGAACCATCGATTCTAAATTTAAGTACTAATGAAGACAAGCGAAGTGTTTCATTTAGATACGAAGGAGTCGCCCCTTTTGAATTATATTTTGAAGTTGATCAAGTAACCGAGCAAGAACTTACAGTCGAGCAAAACAGAGAAGTCACTACCTACCAATTACAGTTGGACGAAAGCTTCACTGAAACGAGTTCCATAGAATCACATAGCAATGAAACAGAGGAAACAAATCAAGAAAGCTCAGAAACATCTTCAATCGTTGAGACAAGTGGAACGAAGGAGCTGATGGAAACTGAAACAAGTTCAGGACTGGATAGTAGTACTAACACTGAAGCTGAAGTAACTGCGACGTCAGAAAGTGCAGCATCAACAAAAAAAAATACACATACTCCAGAGACAAGATCAGGCGACTTGATGAGCGAAATTTCCGCAGATCGAGATGCGGGTTGGAAAATTCAACTGGATAAGCAAAGTCTTTTATCAACACCTCTCTCATCAGGCAGCCAAGTTTCTTACGGCTTTGCGGCAGAAGATGATTTATTTTTAACGAATGTATTTTTAACTGACAAAGATGGTCAGCGAGTAGACTACCGTAATGAAAGTAATTCGTCTAATAGTAGAGGAATTCGTTTGTACTCCTTTGAAAAAGCTGGGGAATATTCAGCTATAGAGAAGGTAGCGTTGAGTGCAGTTTCGATCAAAGATAACCAAATCAGAGGCTATGGAGAATTCACACTTGATCATAATCTAATCTACTCTTATAAAGTTGTGGTGCGGGTGACCTTAAGTTCAAATCCGACAACTGGAGATATCCAAAAGCAAATCGGAATCAAACGTGTTGACAAACCTCTACTAGGTGATCCACAACCGATGAATGTTGGTTTTTCCGAAATAGTCGATACCAAGTTAAATGGCCGAGACAGTGCAGATGTCACTTATATCGGAAATAATCGTGGGCTTTCAATTGAAAATGATCCATATAAAGTTCTATTTAAAGTGAATGAAGAGAATAGCGCAGGGACAAATCCAGATAAATGGGGAGCTGCTAAAGGAACTTACTTGGATTTAAGCATTGGTATTCACTGGTGGTATCGTTATGCAGAACCAGGTGATTTCTTTAAGAACCATTCAATCATTGGCGGTGAGGTTCATGGTCTGGAAGATAAAAATGGTCAGCCAGGTGAAATCGTGGATCATTTTTCAGATTCCGCAATCGCTATGATGTGGAATAAACAAAAAGTGAAACCACAAGAAACTAGGCTAATGTCTTATACTATTCATTTAGATGAAATAAGCAAACCAGAAATTAAACTACAGTCAGATATTCCAGCTAGTTTACTTGAAGGGAAAAATTTAGAAAAAATCAGTGGTACATTAGAATCGGATAGAAGCAATACGATGAATATGCTGTATGCAATTGATGAGGGTGACTATACAAAATTTGCAGAAATCGTAAATGAAAATAAAGGCGAAAAATATCAGTGGTCAATTGATAAAATCAATTTATCTTCATATAAGGCAGGGAAGCACACGCTGACCTTTCTGGCTCAAGATAGCGATGGTAACTTATCTGAAAAAGTCACACGTACATTTAGAATCATTTCCAAAGATACAAAATATGTTTTTGATTCTACAGTAACAAATACGAACGGACTTTTATCTAAAGTTCACCCGGGCGATCGCTTGCATTATGAGATTTATTTAGAAAATAGAGGGAAAAATATTTACTTCCGTTGGGAAAATGAATTCTCTAAGTATTTGAAGTTAGATGAAAAATCAATTCATATCGAAAATAAACGAGATCCAAAACCGAATATTCAAATTAAAAATCAGATAATTACTTATGAGGGCGCAACGGCTCTAAATGAGGCTGTTACTTTTAGCTTTGATGCAATTGTCAAAGATGAAAGTTTAGGGATAAAGCTAGCGTCAATTGTGAATAAAGCCAGTTTCTATGAAAGTGATGGTTCGACTAGGCCTCTGGTGAAAAGTGAAATTAGCTTAGCGAATGAAGGAACTGTTACAAATTTTCCAAAACCACATTTAGATGGTCAGTTGCTAAATCAAGAAATCAAAGAAGACGATGAACTGGTTTTTGAAGGAAAGATCGGTAACTCAACGATAAATAAAGACACTGAAGCCGGCTCATGGAAAAAAGTGCAATATATTTTTCCAGAAGAAGAAGGGTTAGTTCTTAAAGAAATTCAAGTTCTTGATAAAAACAATCAACCTTTGCCAGACAGTCAGGTTGAGAGTGGAATCGTGTCTGAAAATGATGAGCAACAGATAAAGAATAATTATCAAAGAATGGCAATCGCTCGTTTTAAAAAGGATATTCTACCTCAAGAAGAGTACCATATCCGAGTAAAAGCAACAGCTGCTAAAGATTCTTCTAAGTTGAAAGAAGCGATTACGGTTCATACGTCAGCTTTTGGTACTGACAAAACAGAAGAAGATATCGAAGTGGCAAAAGAAATCAAAATGCCTAAGGTTCAACCCAAAGAAATGCTGATCATAGCAGATGTGACGGGTGAGATGAATTTTGGAGAATGGACCATAAAAAGAGAAACACACAAAAAATATGCGGAAGGTTTGAGCATAAAAATTCAAGATACACGCGTAGGTAGTAACTCATGGTCACTGCAGGTTTCTGGCGAAATCAAAAATGAATCAGGTGATTTGTTGCCGTTAATTTTTGAAGAAGGCAAACAAAAACAATCATTGAAAGATGGAATTATCATTCGTCACAAAGGGATGAAAGAATTAACCTTCGGAGAAAAAAGTGAGCAAAAAATTTATGCTGAGCTTTCTTCAAACATGACGAAAGGTCATTATCAAGGAACGATCTCTTGGAATCTGATGGATGTACCTTAAGATGCAAGTATTCATTATTATCGTTTTAAAACGATAGAACTATTAATGTCTATCGCTAAAATAATTAAGTAGTTAAACACATTAGGAGGAATTATATTATGAAAACAAGTAAATTAACAGCAGGAATGATTCTATTAGCAGTAGGAAGTATGTTTGCAGTAACAGCACATGCAGAAGAAGACACACATTCAAAACAAGCAACAACAAAAGCGGAAGCATCTGTTAAAGGTGGGGATTTGTATTTAACAGGTTTTACAGACAATGTGAACTTTGATTTTGATTTAAATGATGTCGTAACAACAGATGATGCGGGGATGACAGCGATCAATTCAGTAATCAAGTCTTCAAAGAAAAGTAATAGACTTATTTTAGGACAAGTAGTCGACTTGCTAGGTTCTAATGAAAAATGGACAGTAAATGTGAAATTATCAGAGTTTGTGAATACAGAAAATAAAGAACAAAAACTTACATCACCAATAATTGAAGGAACAAAAATTCTAGGTCAAGAAACACCTAAAACATTGTCAGATGATTCAATGATCATCGATCAAGTGGGAACTAATATTGTTTCTGACGGAGAAACAACAGGGTTAGGAGTTAATACGATTGGGCTTTCTAATACAATAATGACATTTGCTTATACAATGAATAAGAAAATTGTTGCAGGAGATTACGCAGGCGAAATTAACTGGAACTTAGTTGATGCAGAAACAGGACAAGAATAAAAGAGAGTCTAATTAGACATAGCAAGTGTTCGTTATCAAAATAGCAGGGTAAATTTGAAACAAAGAGCAGATTTTTGTTTCGAATTTATCTATACATAAACCAGTCACGTTAGAACATAGGAAGGAATAATTATAATGAAAAAAATAATAGCATTTTTAAGTGTGATTTTTGTTGCGGGATTATTTTGTGGAAGCACAGTTTTTGCTGAAGAAATGTCTTACTCAGTTCAAGCAGTTTTACCAGAGAATCAAAAGTCGGATGTTAGCTATTTTGACTTACATATGAACCCATCAGAAGAGCAAGAGTTAAAATTAAAACTTATAAATTACGCAGATCAACCATCAACTATTGCGGTCACTCCTAGAGATGCTTTCACGAATAATAATGGAATGGTCGATTATAGTGTTGATAATCCTGTGTTAGATAAAACAATGAAACATAGTTTTACCGATTTAGTTTCGGAGAAACAAGTCGTTACCTTGAATGCGAAAGAAGAAAAAGAGATTATATTTCATTTAAAGATGCCAAAGGATTCTTTCGATGGAGAAATCTTAGGTGGATTTTTTGTTCAAGAAGTGAAAGATAAAGAGACTTCTGAGAACTCAAATGAGGCGAATAAAGAACAAAAAAGTGTTTCTGGTGTCCAATTGTCAAATCGGTTTTCTTATACGATTGGTGTAAAGTTAAGCGAAACAGACAACGCAATAAAACCAGAAGTCAAATTGGGCGATGTTCAGGCAGGTCTGGTAAATGGTCGAACAGCTTTTTTAGCGACACTACGAAATGTTCAAAGTACAACCTTAAAAAAGGCTACTGTTGAAGCGAATGTGTATCAAAAAGATAAACTAATTTATACAACAAAAAAGGAAAAATTAGCAATGGCTCCTCATTCTGTATTTGATTACAATATCTCTTTAGAAAATGAAGAAATACGCGCTGGAGAGTATACGCTTAAGCTAATTGTTACAAGTGGTGAAGAGAAGTGGGCATTTACAAAAGAGTTTGATGTCGAGAAAAAAGAGGCGGAGAAATTTAACAAAGAAGCTGTAGAGGTGGTAAAACAACCAACCAATTATTGGCCGTGGGTGGTAGCTGGAATGGGCATTATCTTAGTTGGCTTACTAGGATATATTGTTTATCAAAAAAAACATAATTAAAAAGAAAGAGGATGGAACAGAAGTGTTTAACCTCGAGAAATAAGAGGGAATTCACGAAAATTGTTCTTCAAATTTTTGTGAATTTCAGCTTATTTCCGAAGAGGTTACTTCTGTTTACACCGTTTAGTCGTAGTTAGTGTGTGAAACAAAAGTGTTTTTTACTTTTGTCCCACACACTTTCTTTTTCTATTATCAAGTGTATTGATGGAGTACTTAGAATGCTGCAATCCCATCAATTTCAATTTTAAAATCAGGATCAATCAATCCAGCAACAACAACTAATGTAGAAGTAGGTTTTGACTCACCCACAAAGGTTGTTAATTGTTTTCTAACGCCTGGTAGATAAGAAATATCGGTAATATAAATCGTGATTTTTACCAAATCATCTACGGTTAAATTATTTTCAAGTAAAGCATCTGTAATTTTTCCTAGCACAATCTCTGTTTGCTCTTCGATATTTTGCGGTGTGTGACCGTCTTTACTTGTAGTTTGGCCTGAAATATATAGGGACTTGTTGCTAGCGATTTTTGTATTTTGATAAATTTTCATGTAGCTTCCTCCATTCAAGTTGATAAGTTAATTGTATCATATTTGAAGAGAAGCTATTGGTTAGATAAGTTTCTTGGTTCATTTTGCTTAACATCTATATTTTCTATAACAATACCTATATTTTGTTTATTCCTATATTTTTTTGAAAGCGCTACAATTCTATTGTAGACAATTTGATGAAAGGAGTTGGGGGAATGAAGAAAAAGTCAAAGAGCTCGCTTTTCTTTACGAATATATGGCGTTATAAAGCGTTGATCTTAATGGCGATTCCAGCGATGGTTTGGATGATTTTTTTCTTTTATATTCCAGTATTGACCAATGTGGTAGCTTTTAAGGATTTTCATATTTCACCAGATGGGTTTATTGCTAGTTTGAAAACGAGTCCTTGGGTTGGTTTGGATAATTTCAAGTTTTTGTTTTCTTCTAATGATGCATTTCTGATTACTAAAAATACAGTGTTGTACAACGTGACCTTTATTATTTTAAACCTTGTCATTTCTGTATTTTTTGCAATCGTGATGAGTGAATTGCGGAATAAGCGTTTGGTAAAAGTTTATCAAACAATGTCTCTTTTACCGTATTTCTTATCTTGGGTTATTATTGGGTATTTTGTGTATGCCTTTTTAAGTCCAGACAAAGGAATTTTCAATCAGTGGATTTCAAGTCGTGGAGGGACGCCAATCAATTGGTACAGTGAAGCAAAATATTGGCCGTTTATCTTAGTCTTTATCGGAACGTGGAAAGGAATTGGGTACAATAGTATCATTTATTTCGCCTCAGTTATGGGAATCGATCCTACTTATTATGAGGCTGCGATGGTGGATGGTGCTAGCAAGTGGCAGCAAATCAAGAATGTTACGATTCCTCAATTATTACCTCTAATGACGATTTTGACGATTTTAGCTGTGGGAAATATTTTTAGAGCAGACTTTGGTTTATTCTATAATGTTCCGCGAAACTCAGGTTCGTTGTATCAGGTTACGTCTGTTTTGGATACGTATATCTTTAACGGCTTGACCGCTACCGGAGATATCGGGATGACAGCCGCAGCTGGGTTGTATCAGTCAACAGTCGGTTTTGTCTTGCTTATGGTCACAAATGGAATCGTTCGTCGATTCGACAATGACTCGGCATTATTCTAAGGAGGAGTGAAAACATTGAGGAAAAAGCCAGTTTCAAAAGTAACAATTCGTTCGTTTAATAAACCAGTTAACTTCTTTTTTAATATTTTGATCGCTGTTTTTGCTCTATCTTGTATTTTGCCGTTCTTGTTTGTTGTGGCGATCTCACTTACTAAGGAAACAGCGTTAGCAGCGAACGGTTATAGTTTTTGGCCTAAGGAATTTAGTTTGTTCGGCTATACCTATTTATTTGATCAGATGCAGGACAAAATTTTTCAAGCGTTATTTGTGACAGTGTTAGTTACAGTAGTTGGAACCTTGATCAATAGTACAGCGACGTCACTTTATGCTTATGTGATTTCAAGATCTAATTTTCCATTTCGTCGTTTTTTTACAGTTTTTTGTTTGATTACAATGTTGTTTTCGCCAGGAATGGTCGCAAATTATATTGTGATGACGAATTTACTTCAGTTAAAAGATACGATTTGGGCGTTAATTTTGCCAATGGCGGTCAGTCCATTTAATATTATTGTGATGCGGACATTTTTCAAGCGCTCAGTGTCTGATTCAATCATTGAGTCAGCACGGATCGACGGAGCCTCTGAGATGCGGATTTTTATTCAAATCGTGTTACCGCTAGCAGTGCCAGGGATTGCAACGATTAGTTTATTTGCTGCTTTAGGCTATTGGAATGATTGGTTTAATGCACTCTTATATATTCAAAAAGATAGCTTAGTTCCATTACAATATTTATTGATGAAGATTCAAAATAATATTCAATATCTGACTCAAAATGCCGGAGCAAGTAGTCAATTATCTGGCGGGATGGCGGCAATACCAGGAGAATCTGCTAGAATGGCGATCGTAGTTATTTCGACGTTACCAATTGCGATCAGTTATCCATTTTTCCAAAAGTATTTTGTCAAAGGGTTAACGATTGGCGGAGTTAAGGAATAAAATATAGGAAATGAGGACGAAGAGAAATGAAGACGTGGAAAAAAGTAGTCGGTTTAAGTACAGCAGTGGTTCTTTTAGGTGCGTTAACAGCATGTGGTGGCAGTAAAGAAAAAACTGACGGGAGCAGTAAAAAAGCGGATGAAAATACGTTATTGATGTATCAAATCGGGGATAAACCTGATAACTATGATGCATTGATGGAAGTTGCGAACAAGAGGATCGAAGAGAAGACAGGAACAAAACTAAATATCCAATACATTGGTTGGGGTGATTACGAGAAGAAAATGAGTGTTATTGTTTCTTCTGGTGAAAATTATGATATTGCCTTTGCAGATAATTATGTACCTAATGCGCAAAAGGGGGCTTATGCAGATTTAACTGAACTAGCACCTAAGTTTGCTAAAGATGCTTATGATCAGTTGGATGAAGCCTATATCAAAGGGAATTTAGTGGATGGGAAGCTGTATGCATTTCCAGTGAATGGCAATGTATACTCGCAACAAGTGTTGACATTCAACAAACAATATTTAGATAAATACAATTTATCGATTGATAATATCAAGACATATAAAGATGCAGAAAGCCTATTAAAAACATTCCATGAAAAAGAACCGAATATCGCAGCATTTGCGATTGGTCAAGGCTTCAAAGCTCAAGGTGATTTTGATTTTCCTATTGGAAATGGTTATCCATTTGCTGTCGACTTAAATGGCGATACTAAAAAAATCATCAACCAATATGAAAACAAAGATTTTATGGAAGTTTTAAAAACAATGCATAAATGGTATCAAGCAGGGTATATTCCATCCGATGCGGCAACAAGTAATACGGAGTTTCCATTAGAAGGAAATACTTGGTTCGTTCGTCAAGAAACACAAGGTCCTTACGATTATGGTGATACGATTTTAAGTAATGCTGCTGGACAAGAATTAGTATCCAAAGCCTTTACTACACCGCTTAAATCAAGTGATCAAGCAAGAATGGCTAACTTTGTTGTATCAAACACATCTAAAAACAAAGAAAAAGCAGTTGAAGTATTGGGTCAAATCAATAGTGATCCAGAATTACTAAATGGTTTAGTTTGGGGTATCGAAGGCGAAGCTTGGGAAAAGATTTCTGGTAAAGATGGAAAAATCAAGTTGCTAGATGGTTACAAACCCAATACTCACTTACCTGCTTGGAATACCGGAAATAACAAAATCTTATACACACAAGATACTATTACTGATGAAATGATTAAAGAACGTGATGAATCAATCGCTAAAGCAGAAACATCTCCAATCTTAGGCTTCAACTTTGTAACATCAAATGTGAAAACTGAAATGAGTAACATCGCCAATGTTATGAGTCAATATTTGGATGGCTTAAATACAGGAACCGTTGATCCAGAAGAAACTGTTCCTAAACTAAAAGAAGCGCTTGTTAATGCTGGTTACGACAAAGTCATGACTGAGATGCAAAAACAATACGATGAGTTTTTGAAAAAATAAAACAGGTACAATCCGTGGAACCAAGTGATTCGATGATGCATCGTTTTTGCTTGGTTCTTTTATCAAAAAAATAATGTTCTTGTTAAACTGCGTAGTTCTATTATAAGCAGCAGTTTTTTATTTGGAATATCGGCCATAGTTATTTATTATACTAATAGAGAAGAAGAAAGGACGAGTTAGATGGTTGGAAAAGCGTTAGAAACGTTATTCATTAAAATTTGGGTCATCGTAAAATTAAATTTATTCTTTTGGTTATTCAGCTGTTGCGGCCTGCTTATAGCTGGGATTGGTCCAGCTTTGAAAACGGTCAATGAATTATTTACTAGTCACGAATTCAATTATAAAGAAATTACCTTAAAAGAAGGCTGGAGTAGTTTTAAAAATAATTTTATCAGAGGAAATATTTTATTTTATGCAACGATTCTGTTGTTAGTAATATTGGCATACAATTTGTTTTTATCCGTTCAAATCCAAGGCTTGGCTTTTTTGATGATCGATTTTCTTTTAGTTTTTGCAATGATCTACGGGATTGTTACGTATCAATACATGTTACTGTTAGATAGTTATTATGAAATCGGTTTAAAAAATCTATTGAAACTAGCGTTTATTTCAACGTTATCTAATTTTACAAATCTCTTGAAAATTGCAATCGGTATAAGTTTGATCTTATTTGTTACGTGGAAGTTCAAAGGATTGATTTTGTTTGGCACCTTTTCTATGATTCAAATTTGGAGCTTTACAGCAACAAAGTCATGGCGGCAAACGATCGATCAACGATTGGAACTTCATGCGTAAAAAGAAACCTTCTTCCTTTAGTGAAAAGACCTTACTAAATCGATTACTGAAAAATTATGCGTTGATTTTAGTTTCACTTATCTTGATCGGTATGGGCAGTATCGGTGTGAATACCTACTGGCAATCGATGGGAAGAGGGGAAATTACGGTGCAAGAAGCTGTAGATACGATTAGCCGATCGATCAATGATAAGAATTTACAAGGAAAAACCATGTTGAATGGCCTAGCAGAGAATCAAGAGAAAATTAACAATTTAAATCGGTATATGGATACGTCCATTTCAAATTATTTGAATTATTCGTATGATCAACAATTGGAAACAGGGAACTATTTATTTTTACCCGGCCAAGTAAAAAATTTTTATACCATGTATGATAATATCGAATCGATCATTATGGTGTTGAACAATTATAATGATTATTATCTTTCTACATCGCAGGATAAGAGTGGAAAGAAAATCAGTGGGACACCTCGTTTAAACAATAAATTCTATTTAGCTTACCCAATTACGAATCCTGTTACGTTAGAAGTGCTGGGCAGTTTTTATGTTGAATTCTCTCAAAAAGATATTATCGATAGTTTAACTCATTTGACGACGTTTGAAGGATTATCAGCCTATGTGTTTTCTAGCACTGGGTATCAATTGTTGACGTATACTGAAAAGGACAACAGCTTAGATCAGCAACTGATTCAGCAGAAAATGAAAGAAACATCAGCATTGCCAATTCAAAAATTGATGGAAGATAATATATTAGAGCATCTGCAAACGACAAGTAGGTTTGATATTTTAGTGACAATTTCTAAAGAAAAAATTCTGACACATGTTCTTTTTGATTTGCGTATTTTGATGTCGGGTGGTTTGGTGCTGATTTTATTGTTGCTCTATTTACTTTATCGAACATTTACTAAGTATTCTCAGCAAGTCGATATTATTATGGGATCAATGGCCCTTGTTTCTGAAGGAGATTTGAATACACGAATCAATGATCAAGAGACTCAGTTTGAACTGAAAGAGCTTTCAAGAGGGATCAACACGATGCTGGATAATATTGAGCAATATATTGCGGACATTTATAAATTAGAAATCAAGCAGCAAGATGCGCATATGCGTGCGTTACAGTCACAAATCAGCCCACATTTTTTATACAATACATTGGAATATATTCGCATGTATGCATTAAGCGAAGGTAGCGAAGAACTAGCCGATGTAGTGTATGCATTTTCAACGTTGTTACGTAATAACACAGACCAGGCTAAGACGACCACATTGGAAAAAGAACTGAGTTTTTGTGAAAAATATGTCTATTTGTATCAGATGAGGTATCCAGATCGGGTGGCTTATCACTTTGAAATTGATGAAGCCTTGAAGGGACTGGTTTTACCTAAATTTTCGATTCAGCCATTGATTGAAAATTATTTTGTCCACGGGATCGATTTTTCTCGCAATGATAATGCGATTAGTGTGAAAGCTCGTTTAGTTGATGGGCAAGTGAAAATCTTGATTCGTGATAATGGTAAAGGAATATCTCCGCAAAAACTAACTGTGATTGAAAATAAATTAAAGAGTCAGCAAATTGAATTGCATGATTCCATCGGATTACAAAATGTGAACGAACGCCTGCGAGCCTATTTTGGTTCGACCTTTTTGATGACGATTACCCCAAATGAAATCAAAGGAATTGTTATTGAGCTTTCATTCAACGATTCTATTTCTCAAGACTAAATCGCATATAAAAATGGTTAAGTAGTTCACAGTAAAGGAGTGAGAGGATGAATTACAATGTTTTGCTAGTTGATGATGAATACATGATCGTTAACGGTTTGAAAAGGATTATTTCATGGGAAACAGAAGGATTTTCTATTAAAGGAACAGCCCGAAATGCAAAAGAAGCGTTAACTATGATGGAAATAGAATCAATAGACCTTGTGATAACAGATATTACGATGCCGGAAATGACAGGATTAGAATTTATTGAAGCTGCTCAAAATGAAGCAAGACAGTTTGAATTTATGATTCTTTCCGGTTACCAGGAGTTTGATTTTTTAAAAGGTGGACTGCAGCTTGGGGCGATCAATTACTTGATGAAACCTGTAGATAAACTAGAGCTTTTAAAAAGCGTGAGAAAAGCAAAAAAACGTTTGGACAATCGGAATCAACAAGAAACTAGAAATGGCTTGTATAGTGAAATTTTATTGTCTCAGTGGGTCAATGGTGAAATCGATAAAGACAACTTTGAAGAACTGGATCAACTAGTCAACACTGCAGAAAAATCTGATTGGACAGTGTTATTAGTGGAAGTCACACGTGAAAAAAAAGCCCAAGTTGTTAAGTGGTTGGAAGGACAACAACAATCCTTATTTTTTTCACGGAATTTGGGAGATAAGAGTTTGCTCGTACATATCTTTAAAGGCGGCAAGTATCAACTAAATCAACTCCTAGCAGCGAATCCCTTACAAATAGATGAAGACAATAGTTGGTTAATTAGTGTGGGTGAGACGGTTAGCGACTGGGAAGATGTTCCAGATAGTTATGAAAAAGCAAATCAGACATTGCAGCGTTACAAGTTCTATGAAGCTAGTGGGAAAAATCTACTCTATTCCGTTTTTTCAGATGATTTTGATCTATCAGCAGACATCATCAATTTCAATAAAACGTTGATGGTAGGTGATTTTACTACGATTGAGACTACGATTGCTGAAATTTTTGCTAAGACGCAAAAGATAGGCGCTCGCCCGGAAGATGTTCGACATATTACATTTATGCTTTTTATGGATATCTATCGACGTTTTAATCATTTAGATGAAGGAGAATACCAACAAGTTTTAGATGATATCAATCACTCATCGAATGCCGATAAATTACGCGAGATTCTATCAACCACTGTTAAACAAATCACTCGGGAAAAAATAGCTTATGATTATTCAGAAAATGTTCAAAAAGTTATTGATAAAATTCGTTCAGAGTATACCAGTGAACTAACCTTGAAATGTGTGGCGCAGTCATTACATCTCAATGTAATGTACTTGGGCCAGTTATTTAAGAAAGAAACCAAAAAGAGCTTTTCTCAATATTTGAACCAATATCGTATGAAAAAAGCGCAGAACCTATTGTTGTATACAGATGATAATGTTAATGAAATAGCGGATAAAATCGGTTTTAACAATAGTACTTATTTCTCACAGATTTTTAAAAAAATGAACGACTTAACACCGAAAGAGTTTCGGGAAAAGTATAAGCACCATTATGATTCTGTGGGAGAAGAATAGACCAATAAAAAAACGAACTGGATGATTTTTTATCTCCAGTTCGCTTTTTTATTAGTCAAATACTAAATGGAAGTTGCTCTTCTTTGTAATTTTTTGGTCTAGGAACAGTGCCTAACGTAAAATCAATCTTGCCGCCTTTCATCAATGCTTCATGATCAAAAATTAGACTTTCGTGTAAGGAATCATTATAACGAATATGGTCGACAAATTGCTGCTGCTCCTGATTTGGGCTGGTGGTAATCGTCAATGATTCCCCGTTAGATAAATGAATAACTGCTCTATCAAATAATGGTATGCCGATAACATATTCACCTGAACCAGGACAAACAGGATAAAGTCCTAATGAGTTAAAAATATACCAGCTAGCCATGCTCCCATTATCTTCATCACCAGGAAAACCAGTTGGGCTGTCATTAAATTCTTGAATCATTAATTGTTTTAGCAAAGGCTGGGCAAATTCAGGTTTACCAAGGTAACTGAACAGATAAGGTAGGTGGAAGCTTGGTTGATTAGAAATCGCAAGTTGCCCAAATTCAGTAGCAGCCATCTCGCTCATTTCATGGATTTCAAAACCATATCCGTCGACGTTAAAGGCAGGTGGTTGATTACATAAATCAATTAATTTCTCTAGGAACTTATCTTGTCCCCCGAAAGCTTTGATCAATCCTTTAAAATCATGATAAACAGCAAAACTACTTTGCCAAGCGCTCCCCTCGGCGTAATCTCCACCCCAGCGATGGTTGTCAAAATCCTCTTTGAATGTACCATCTGTCTGTTTAGCACGCATGAAACCAGTGCTAGGATCAAAAATAGTTAGATAATTCTTCGCCTGTCTGCCGTAATGTTCAGCTATAACCGATTCTTTTAATGTCTTGGCTACTTGGCTGATGCAAAAATCACTGTAGCAATAATCCAAAGTATGGTTGACTGATTCGTGATAATGAGCAGGAACATAGCCATAGGTCAAATAGTCAGTGGTTCCTTGTCTCCCGTAATTTGAATTTTCACTTTGGATCGTGGCTCCTTTGATCATGGCATCTAAAAATTCAGGCATCAAATCAGGTCGAATATTTTTCACTGCCGCATCTGCGATCACTGCATCAATCAAGGTTCCCGGCATCAAACCTCTCTCATCGGGTGAAAGCCATTTAGGCAAATAGCCACTTTCTCGATAACTATTTAAAAAACCTTCCAGCATTTCTGCATATTTTTCTTGAGCGATCAATGAATATAAAGGATAAACGGTTTTATAAGTATCCCAAAAGCCATTATTTGTATAGAGAAATCCCGGTTTTACTTCCTTAGCCAAGGTATCATAATGAATAATTTGCTCATCAGAATCTTTCTCATAAAATGTCTGTGGAAATAAAAATGCACGATATAAATTATGATAAAATGTTGATCGTCGTTGCGGGTTTTTATCTTGGATATCGATTTTATTTAGATAATGCGCCCATTGTTCTTCTGACTGTGCAAGGTAATCTTCTGGTTGCCAATCAAGTTCTCGGGATAAATTTAATTTGGCTTGTTCTAAGTTGATAAAAGAAGTACCAAACTGAATTATTTGCTCCTTGATATCACCGAATGAAAAAGTGATACAGCCATCTGTTCCAACTTGTTCTAAAGGATTCTCCAGAGTCAGAGGTTGCTGGAAACGCAACGTGAAGTAAAAAGAAAAATCTTTGTCCTCACAACCTGCATAGTTTATGATCGAGCCGGAAACGGTATGAGCATCTTCAATCGTTAGTTGGTATTTTCCAGGTAATGAAAGTAAGAGCCCAGCTTCTTTTTGCGTGTAATGTACTGTTAAAACACCACCGTACATACTAGGGATCAAGCGAGTTGTCAGTTGATAGCGTTGTGCAGTGATTTCTAAATAGCTCGGGTTAAAAACGCTTTCATCTGGTCGGTAAGAAGATTGAGCATGAAAAACACTCTGCTCCTTTAGCTTGCCATTAAAAGGCTGCATAACAAAATAACTAAAGTCCCCCATCCAAGGACTGGGTTGATGTGTTAAACGGAACCCTTGAAAGACTCGGTCGCGAGGGTTAAACCACCAGCTACCATTCTCTCCATTGGTTTGTGGGGCAAAATAATTCATGCCAAACGGCACACCAGTATAGGGTAGGCAGTTGCCGTTTGAAAAAGAGTGTTGGTTATCGGTTCCATGTCTAGTATCGATTAAGGTTGGTTTCATTCGTTAATTCTCCTTTGTTGAGTTGCGAATAATTTGTTTTACAGGGATTTGCTGATCTACTGGAATCACATGTTTTTCAATCCAGTCAATCAGCATCGTGCCCGCAAGTTTTCCCATTCCTTTAAAATCTTGAGCAATCGTTGTGAGTGCAGGATCGATCAATGAGGCTGCTTGGATATTATCAAAGCCGACGACGGACAATTGAGTTGGTATATCAATGTCAGATCGTTTTGCTTGATTCATTAGTGAAATCGCAACTAAATCATTTTCACAGACCACACCTGTAACGGCATTTTCTTTGAGATAAGTCATAACATCGGCGTTTACAAAAGCTTGTTTGTCTGTTAAGGCTGTATGAAAAGATAAGTGCTGTTCTTTTGTTGCATGAATATAGCCTAAATAGCGCTGACGTACTGATTGAGGCAAAGTCGGTTCTCCAAAAATATAAGCGATTCGCTGATGTCCTTGGGCAGCTAAATAATTGGTTGCCATAGCACCACCAGAAAAGTTATCAGATTGAACCGTTGGGTAAGGTAGGTCATGGATTTTTTTATCTAAGATAATAACTGGAAATTGCTGAATAGACAGTTCAAACAGGGTATCCAAAAAATCTTCAGTATTGTGTGCATAGTAAATCATGCCGTCAAAGTCTTCGATGATATCCGCTGCCTGTTTATTGATCAAAAATTCTGCAGAGGACATGATAACCTCATAATGATGCTGACTTGTTACAGGGGCTAGACCTTCATTAAAATTTCCAAGAGAAAGGTCGTTTACAAATGGAATCAAAAATAAAATGCGAGAAACTTTTTTCTTCTTAGGTTTCTGTTTTTGGACGTAACTACCTTTTCCTTGAATGCGGTAAATCAGTCCTTGACTTTCCAACTCCGTCAACGCTCTTTTAGAGGTGATACGGCTAACATTGTATGTTTGAGAGAGTTCTTTTTCAGTCGGAAGTTGAGCATTCACTGCTAGTTGACCTGTTTCGATTGCATTTAATAAATCATCGATGATTTTCTTATATAGTGGTTTAGACATTATAATTCTCCTAATTGTGAAATGATATATCATTGATACTAGTTTACCATACAAAGAAAAAGAGTTCAATTTAAAAATATTAATAAAAACAGTAGACAAAACGCTTTCATTAGCATATACTTTCGTTGTGAAATGATATATCAACTATTGGGAGGTTATTATGACTTATAGCAAAATACCACATTCGGTCCAACGATTTATGGATAAAATCACACAATTGTGTGGGGAAGCTCACGCTGGGTGGGCAGAGAACTTTAATGCAGCATTTGCTAATACATTAACGACAACGGTTAAAAGACAAGCGGACGGTACAACATTCTTACTAACAGGTGACATTCCTGCTATGTGGTTGAGAGATTCGACTGCGCAGGTTCGTCCTTATTTAGTGATCGCAAAAGAAGATGAAGAACTGAGAGATATGATTTGTGGCTTAGTTCAACGTCAATTTTTCTATATCACACTTGATCCGTATGCTAATGCATTCAATGAAACGCCAAATAGTGCTGGACATCAAACGGATCACACGGCAATGAGTCCTTGGATCTGGGAACGTAAATATGAAATCGATTCACTTTGTTATCCGATTCAGCTAGCTTATCTACTGTTTAAAAATACAGGAAGCACGCAGCAGTTTGATGAAAATTTTGTTGAAGGGGTTAAAAAAATTCTGACAGTCTTTACGACAGAGCAGGAGCATCAAAATTCGCCTTATACTTTTGAAAGAGAGACAACGCGCTTAGAAGATACGCTTACAAATAATGGGCGGGGCAGTGAAGTCGGTAAAACAGGAATGACATGGTCCGGTTTCCGTCCTAGTGATGACGCGTGTCGTTATGGTTATTTAGTGCCATCGAATATGTTTGCAGTAGTTGTTTTAGGCTATATCGAAGAAATATTCACGGAAGTATTATCTGACTCTGAAGTGGTCAAACAAGCGAATTCACTTAAAAATGAGATCAATGCTGGGATTAAAAAGTATGGAAAAACGGATAACCAACAAGGAATAACGATTTATGCCTATGAAGTTGATGGGCTAGGAAACAGCAGTATTATGGATGATAGCAACATTCCTAATTTACTTTCAGCACCATATCTTGGGTATACAACAGTTGATGACTCAACGTATCAAGCAACACGAAAAACGATTTTAAGCAAAGAAAATCCTTATTTTTACGAAGGAAAATACGCCAGAGGAATTGGTAGCTCTCACACGCCAGAAAATTATATTTGGCCGATTGCTCTTGCGATGGAAGGAATGACGACAAAGGATAAGGCGGAAAAAGCCCGAATCTTGGATTCTTTAGTAGCAAATGATGGCGGAACTCATTTAATGCATGAAGGTTTTGATGTAGATAATCCTGAAAACTATACACGTGAGTGGTTCTCTTGGGCAAACATGATGTTTTGTGAACTGGTAATGGATTATTTTGATATTCGAGTGGAAAGATAACTAATGAATTGGAGCGTAAAATCATGAAGAAAAAAGTTTATATCATCTCCCATTCTCATTGGGATCGTGAATGGTACATGCCTTATGAGCAGCATCATATGCGTTTAGTTGAGCTGATGGATGATGTGTTGGAACTAGCTGAAACAGATCCGGACTTTGATAGCTTTCATTTAGACGGGCAAACAATTATTTTAGACGATTACTTACAAGTTAGGCCGGAGCAGAAAGCGGCTGTTCAAAAAGCGATAACAGATGGAAAACTAAAAATTGGTCCATTTTATATCCTACAAGATGATTTTTTGATTAGTTCTGAATCCAATGTTCGCAACATGCTGATCGGTAAGAAAGAGAGTGAAAAGTGGGGGCCAGCTGTTAGATTAGGTTATTTTCCTGATACGTTTGGTAACATGGGGCAAACACCGCAAATGATGAAACAAGCTGGCTTAGATGCAGCGGCTTTTGGTCGTGGAGTAAAACCAGTTGGCTTTAATAATGAAGTGCTAGATGATGAAAATTATACGTCTCAATATTCAGAAATGTGGTGGCAAGGACCAGATGGTAGTGTAGTTTTCGGCTTACTGTTTGCAAATTGGTATAGTAATGGCAATGAAATACCGGCTGAAAAAGAAGCTGCTTTGGCTTTTTGGACGCAAAAATTAGCGGAAGCTGAAAAATTTGCTTCTACGGATCATTTGCTGATGATGAATGGTGTAGATCATCAACCTGTTCAAAAAGATGTGACAAAAGCAATCGCATTAGCAAATGAGCTATTTCCTGAATATGAATTTATTCATTCGAATTTTGATGAGTATCTGAAACAAATGCGCCAAGAATTGCCAGAAACGGTTGGAACGGTTACTGGAGAGCTGACAAGTCAAGAAACGGATGGTTGGTTTACATTAGCGAACACCGCTTCAGCCAGAGTATATTTAAAACAATGGAATACCAAAGTCGAAAGACAATTGGAAAATGTAGCAGAACCATTGGCTGCAATGGCGTACGATTTAACGGGAAAATACCCGCATGATCAGCTAGACTACGCTTGGAAATTATTACTACAAAATCATCCCCATGATAGTATTTGTGGTTGTTCAGTAGATGAAGTTCATCGAGAAATGATTCCGAGATTTGAAAAAGCCAATGAAGTTGGGAAATTTTTAGCTGAAGAAGCATTGACTCATTTAGTTGAAGCTGTCGATACAGAAGGCTTTTCTGAGGCAAGTCATCCATTTGTTGTGTTCAATACATCGGGCTATGAAAAATCAGAGGTTGTAAAAGTCAAAGTAGAAATCGAGAGAAAACCTTTTAAAGAAGGCGTTCCTCACGAATTGTGGGAAGAACTTGCTGAAAGCGACACACAATCATTTGAAGTCATTGATATGCACGGGGAAATCATTCCAGCTATTATTTCAAAACCAGAAATTAGCTTTGGTTATGATTTACCAAAAGACCGTTTTAGAATCCCGTATATGGCTAAATATGTTGAAATTGAAATGCTAATCACAAATATGCCAGCATTTTCTTGGAATACTTTTGCATTGCAGGAAACCAAATCTCAAGTAGTAGATAAAACGTCAATGATCAAGGCTTTAAAAAATTATGAATTGGAAAATAGTTGTTTGAAGGTAACAATCAATGAAGATGGAACTTTAGAGGTATTAGACAAGGCAACAGGTAGAACCTATAGTAAGTTGCTAACGATCGAAAATACAGGGGATATCGGCAATGAATACATTTTTAAACAACCAGAAGGGACGATCCCGATTTTATCTAGTGGATGTCCAGCAGAAATTTCTGTGGTTAAAGATGAGTCATTTGTGGCGCAAATAAAAATCATCCAACGTATGATGATTCCAAAATCAGCAGATGATTTATTAGAACAAGAACAAAAATCTGTTGTTGACTTCCGTTATCGTAAAGCTGAGCGCTCAAAAGAATCACAAGAACTCACGATTGAAACGTTACTGACGATGGAAAAAGATTCTGCCCATTTACGTTTTGAAACAATATTAGATAACCAAATGAAAGACCATCGTTTACGGATGTTATTTCCAACAGGAATTCAAACAGAAACCCATGAAGCGGATAGTATTTATGAGGTTGTAACACGACCAAATCAAGTCAGCAAAAGTTGGGAGAATCCAACGAATCCTCAACACCAACATGCCTTTGTTAACGTGCATGATGATATTTCAGGAATGACTGTTTCTAATTTTGGTTTGAATGAATATGAAATTTTACCTGAAAATAATACGATAGCCCTAACACTCTTACGAGCTGTGGGAGAAATGGGGGATTGGGGCTACTTCCCAACACCAGAAGCGCAATGTTTAGGTATGCATACGTTCAACTATGGTGTTGATTTTCATGGAGAAAAAGCACAACGTTATGCGACTTATCAACGAGCCTATGCAGCACAAATTCCGTTTAGTGTGAAAGCAACAACTAAACATTCAGGAAAGTTGAAAACCAAAGATGCGTATTTAACTGTCGAGGGAGAAACATTTGCTACAACGGCAGTGAAAAATAGTGAAGATAATCAAGCGTTGGTTGTTAGAGGGTTTAATATGAGCGGAAAATCAGCTGAAGTGAAGATTGAGAAAATAGGAAGTAAGGAGTCAAGCTTACTGAATCTGTTGGAAGAGAAACAACAGGAACACCCAACAAGGAATTTGAAGGCTTATGAAATTCGCACGATAGGATTTGACCGATAAGAAGGAGCGTGATTTAAATGGCTTATTATGGCTCAATTGAAGCGGGGGGAACGAAATTTGTTTGCGCTGTAGCGGATGAAGAGTTAAAAATCATTGAACGAATCAGTTTACCGACGAAGTTGCCAGAAACGACATTGGAACAAGTTTTTACCTTTTTTGATGCGTATGACTTAAAGGCTTTAGGGGTAGGCTCGTTTGGACCAATCGATGTTAATCATAAATCAAGTACGTATGGCTATATTACCTCGACCCCTAAACCAGGTTGGAGAAATGTAAATCTTTTAGGCGCGTTAAAAGAGCATTATAATATCCCTATTGCTTGGACGACAGATGTTAATGCGGCTGCGTATGGTGAGATGCATTTGGGCGCTGGAAAAGATACGCAAAGTTGTATCTATTTAACAGTTGGCACAGGTGTGGGTGGTGGTGCAGTAGTGAATGGGACTGTTCTGCAAGGGTTCAGTCATCCTGAAATGGGGCACATTTCTGTTCAACGCTATCCAAATGATACTTTAGAAAGTACCTGCCCTTATCATGAAAATTGCTTGGAAGGTCTTGCTGCAGGACCTGCGTTAGAAAAACGAACTGGGATCGAAGGACAATTGCTTGAGGAAAATCATGATGTTTGGACGATGGAAGCTTTTTATTTGGCACAAGCTTTGATGAGCTACACATTAGTTTTATCACCAGAAAAAATCATTTTAGGTGGAGGTGTGATGAAACAAGCGCACCTTTTACCGAAAATCAGAGAATCTTTAGAACAACAATTAGGCGGCTATGTAGCGTTGCCTCTTTTAGAGGAATATATTGTGGGCTGTGATTTAGGCGATAATAGTGGAACGATGGGGTGCTTATTATTGGCAAAGGAACAATGTGCGTGAGATGGAAGTAAATGACGCGTCTACATTCAACGAAGGTTTGACTGAGCAAATCATTATGTTAGACATTGGTAGAAAATATTTTTCTTTTGCAGGGATATGCAACATTTTGGAACGGATGGCCACGCATGGTTTCAATTTCTTACAGTTGCATTTTTCGGAAAATACAGGGTTTCGAATCGAATCAGAAAAGTATCCTCAACATGTTTCAGAAAAGTTTCTGACAAAAAATGAAATAAAAGAGTTAATTCGTTATGCTGAATCTTTATCGATCGAAATCATTCCAGATATCGATACACCTGGGCATATGGAGCAGCTCTTAAAGGCACACCCGCAGTGGCAACTAACAGTGGAAGGACCGCAGGGAGAAATAAGTAAAGTTCCTTCAGCGTTAGATATCACAAACGACGAGGCTGTAGCATACGTACTGTCACTATACGACGAATACATGGCGCTTTTTACTAATAGTCGCTATTTTCATATCGGTGCAGATGAGTTTATTGATTTTGATCATATTGAACAATATCCAAGTTTGGCGGATGAAGGAATAAAAAAATTTGAAGCGTACGTTAATATTGTTGCTAACTTTGTGAAATCACATGGTTTTATGCCTAGAGTCTGGAATGATGCATTTTTCCGAAACGGTGAAACGTCCAATTTGACAAAAGAAGTCGAGATTACTTATTGGACGAGATGGCAAAAAGCTATGGCTCCGTTGCAAACATTTTTGGATGAGGGGTATACAGTCATCAATTTTAATGATAATTATCTCTATTATGTACTTGGAGAAAATGCTGGGTACACATACCCAACCCAAGAAAAAATAAAACAACAATGGCATCCAAACTTATTTTCTTCGCAGCAACGGGTTCCGTTTGGAAATCAAAAACAAGTGAAAGGGGCGGCTTTAGCAGTTTGGTGCGATAAACCTGAGGCAAAAACAGAAAAAGAAATCATCATAGAGCTTACAAAATTAATGGAAGGATTTTCTTTTCATTTTCATAAAACTAAGTAAGTAGGCAGCTGAAATAAAATGCGAGAAGCGTGATATTTCAGCTGTCTTTTTGGTAGTGCAAAAACGGAACCTATACTTTTTGATATAAATACTATAATTTGTCTATTTATAACACAGCAAGAAAGCGTTAACATTTTATGCAAGAATGAAAAAATGCTGAAATTATAGGCAAATGACTAAGGAGGTTCATTCATTGAAAAGAAAAACTTGGAAAAGTGTATGTTGCTTGTCGAGCACTGTGTTTGTTCTTACGTTTGGAGCGAGCATGATGTTCAAGTCAACTGTTTACGCAGAGTCATCTGAAGTGAAGGTCAGTCAGAAAACAAACATTCCGTTATTTGATCAAGTACCAGAATCCACAGCGTTATTTCCAGAAACATTACTTAATTGGAACATGAAAAATGATCCAGATGCGCCGTTCAATGTTTCCAATGTTCCTTTGGTAACTCGGGTACAAGGAAAGAAAATGAATGGGGATCAAAGTACAGAGGCTAAAGTATTATCGATTGCAATTGTGAATAGACATACCAAAGGAACACCATCTCAAGGAGGAATAGACAAAGCTGTCTACAATTTTACCAATTGGCAATATGTAGACACGCTTGTTGCGTGGGCAGGATCTTCCGGCGAAGGGATCATTGTTCCGCCAAGTGGCGATGTTACGGATTCAGCTCATCGCAACGGCGTGCCAGTGGTTGGGACGGTTTTCTTTCCTCCAGAAGCATATGGGGGGAAAGCTGAGTGGGTTTCACAATTTGTGCAAAAGGATCAAAAAGGAAAATTTCCAATGGCGGACAAATTACTAGAAATGTCAGCGGCCTATGGTTTTGATGGCTGGTTTATTAATCAAGAAACCAATGTTGATGCACAGACTGCTAGTGCAATGAAAGAATTCATGAGCTATCTACAAGCACGTAAACCTAAAAATCAGCAAGTTATTTGGTATGATTCTATGCTTCCAGACGGCCGTGTAGACTGGCAAGGAGCATTGAATGAGCAAAATCAAGGATATTTCCAAGAGGGAAAAAAACGTATTTCTGATAAGATGTTTATTGATTTTCGCTGGCAAGGACTCACTTCGTCTAGGGAAAAAGCAACTCAATTGAAACGTGATCCATACGACCTTTTTGCTGGAATCGATGTTCAAGCGAACGGTGTAAATAGTCGACGGAAGCCAAGCAGTGTTGTAGGTGAAAATGGTCAGCCGTTGGTTTCTTTAGGTCTTTATTGTCCAGATTGGACGTTGCGAGATGGTGGCCAATACGATATTGAGCGTTATTGGGAAAATGAAAAATTACTTTGGATAAATCCACAAGGGGATCCTCGTGCTGTGGAAAGTTCTAAAAACGAGTGGCAAGGTATTTCTCGCTATTACGTAGAAAAAACACCCGTTACCAGTCTCCCATTTGTAACGAATTTTAACGTGGGAAATGGGGATGACTTTTATCAAAATGGAACCAAAGCGAAAGAAGGAACCTTTAATAATCGTAGTATTCAAGATGTTTTACCGACTTATCGTTGGGTCATCGATAATGAAGAAGGTAACCAACTTGAAGCAGCAATTAGTTACGACGATGCCTTTAATGGCGGTTCATCGATCAAGTTATCTGGAGCGATGACAGCGGAAAAACAAACCTTTATTAAATTATATGCATCCCAATTAAAAGTGAATGCATCAGATACAGCAACAGTAGTGACCAAAGGAGCCAATGAAGCCTCGTTAGTTCTAGAATTAAAAGGGAAGGAACAACCTCAAATCATTCAAGGGCAACAACAAGCTTTGGCGAATGGTTGGGTCCAAACAACTTATTCTTTAAAAACTGCAAACTGCCAAACTGTGACAGCAATTGGGCTGAATGTGAAAAAGGCTGAGAGTGGTCCTGCTGAGATTTACTTAGGCCAATTAAAGCTTGGCAAAGAAAAGAAAACACCAGTCAGCGTTGTCAGTAATCTTGTTTTTTCTGGAAAAACAGTAGTAGATGATTTAACTGAAAGTATTCGAATGAGTTGGGATACCAAAGGGGAAAATACAGCTTCTTACCGCATTTATCGGGAAGTTTCGGGTCAATTGCAGTTTGAAGGAGAAACAGCAAATCATTCTTATACTGTATTAAATCAAGAGCGAACAGAAGGAAATACAAGTTATCGAGTGATTCCGGTCGATCATTATGGTCGAGAAGAGCAAAATAAAGGAGCTTCGGCAATTTATACATTCGAAACATTGAACAAACCGGAGATAGCAGTCAATGCCAGCAGCACACTGATTCCAGCGGGAGAAACGATTACCTTGTCAGCGACCGTTTCCAAATCTACGGAAACCGTCAATTGGGAAGTGATTGGAGCAACGCCGCAGATAGCATCAGGGAAAGAAGCCGTGTTTTCTTTTACTAAACCAGGTATTTATACAGTAAAAGCAACTGCAGTGAATGCTTCTGGGGAGACCATGGTTGTTAAAGAAAACTATCTCCATGTTTATGATCCCAACACCAACATCAAAATAGAAAATCTCTCTACACTGCCAACAACAACGGCTACTCAAGGTTCTGGTTACACGAATGACCGAGAAAGTTATCGCTTTGCTTTGGATGGAGATATGAAAACAAAGTGGTGTGATAATGCGAATGATAAACCTTGGATGATTGCTGATTTAGGTGTCCCAAAAACTATCTCTGGTTTTGAATTATTTCATGCAGGAGCAGGTGGGGAAAGTTCAGAATGGAACACTAGAGACTATGATATTTCTGTGAGCAATGATGGGAATAATTGGACGACGGTTGTTCAACACAGAGGCAATACAGCAGATAGTAGCCGTGATGCAATCAGCTTAGTTGAAGCAAGATATGTCAAACTTTCGTTAGAAAAAGCAGAGCAAAATGGGAAAACAGCTAGGATTTATGATTGGCAGATTATTGGAGTGAATCAAACAGGAATCGTTAAACCTTAAATTTAGTAGATTTGAGGTGGAACAAAAAAGGTAGAATGACGCGCAACACGTCTCTTCTACCTTTTTTCGTTTGAACCAATCAATAGCCACTCGTCAGTCGCTCATGAAGAATCTGTTTCTCGCTTTCAGAGATAAAAGCACCATTAACTGCATTATGATTCAATTGTTCCATATCCGCATAGGTAATACCGTACCATTCGTGAAGTTTCATAAATTCATCTGTTAAAGTTGTATCAGATACAGTTCGATTATCTGTGTTGATACAAATATTAATACCGTTATCCAGAAATAATCGGAAAGGATAATCTGCCAAGTGAGTAACGGTTTTTGTTTGAAAATTGCTTGTAGGACACATTTCGATTAACGTGTCTTTTTCCTGTAACAATGAAAAATATTCTGGTGTGTCTTTCAGTGCAATTCCGTGACCGATTCGTTTAGCTCCTAAATGAACAGCATCCGCAACATTTTTTCCGCAACCGCATTCCCCAGCATGGAGCGTTAGAGGGATATTCAATTGATTGACTAGTCCTAACGTTTCTTCAAAAGTATAGGGTGGGAAATCTAATTCATTTCCAGCAAGATCAAAACCTACAATCCCGCTTTTTTTAAATTCTTCAGCTAAATGAACAATTTTTTCGATTTCATTCAGTTCTTCGTGGCGCATGCCGCATAATAGAGCATTACTTTTTACACCAAATTCTTGCTGTCCTTGCTCAAGACCAGCTAAAACAGCGCTAACTATTTTAGGTAAAGAAAGTCCTTTTTCAGTGTGGAGAGAAGGTGCAAAACGAACTTCGATATAATGGATGTTTTCTTCGGAAGCTTGACTGATCACATCAAAAGCTGCAGCTTTTAAAGCTTCCTCAGTTTGAAGACAAGTTAAAACTAAATCAAATCGTTGTAAGTAGTCAGCCAGGCTTTGACAATCTTTTGGTGCGATCAATTGCTCTTTTAATTGGTCATTATCAGCTGGTAGGGAAATCCCTTGTTTTTCAGCTATTTCTTGTAATGTTTCTGGACGGATAGAACCATCTAAATGACAATGCAACTCAATTTTTGGTAAAGATTTAACAAGCTCACGCTTCACAGTATCAACCTCGCTTTTTTATAGAGTGATGTTGTTGCACTCAATAAGTATTTTGAAGACTTTAACATGCTGAGTGGTCTCTGTCAATAAGAGGAAGGCAAGTCTATAAATAAGTGTAGTTTTTTCGTACGTTTTAAAGTAAAATAGACCAGTAGAAAACGATCATTTTTTGATTAGTTATTGGAGGTCTTTTTGTGTTAGGAGTAGGACTATTATTTGTAGCGATCACGTTGATCAGCAACGGTTATTGTGGTTTGGCTGGAGTGGATAAAAAATCTACAGGCTTGATCAATTTGTTTACAGGAAGTCTATCGTTTATCATCAATACGATTTATTTGTGGCGAGGGGCCTATTATGATGCTGGAACGGGCTATCTATTTGCATTCACCTATTTAATGGTTGGGATGATTTACGTATTTAACTTAGACATGCGTGTCTATGGAATATTTGCTTTGTTTGTTGCGGTAAATACGATTCCAGCAGCTTACATTTCTTACACGGTAGATGGTGATTGGCGCTTTGCTTTAATTTGGTTATCTTGGGGAATTTTATGGCTGACTGGGTTTATTGAATATGTATTGAAAAAAGAAATTGGCAAACCTGTGCTATATTTTGCGATTTTTGAAGGGATTGTGACTTGCTGGATTCCGGGGCTTTTGATGTTGACAAATAATTGGTAAAAACACTTATGAGGCAAAAGCAGATCTGTTCTAAAAAACCTTCCAGCGTTTCCTTATTAAGGACTTGTTTCATGGATGTGAAGACTTTTTGTCGACATCGTCAGAAAATAAATAGAGGCTAAAATGCAAACGTATAAAGCGTTTTAGCGGTTACTAGTACAACGCTGAGTAAGTTACGCTATTCTATTGTGATTAATTCTGCTAAACTAAAGTCATTCGGTAAGTATTTTTGAAAACGTTGACATGGTTGGTAGGTCTTGTCAATAAAGGGAGAATGAAGTATGAAGTTGACGATTAAAGAAATCGCAGATATGGCAGGTGTATCAGTAACCACAGTGTCTCAAATTATGAATAACAAAGGTAGCCGCTTCAGTGAACAAACGAGAAAAAAAGTATTGGCCGTTGTTGAAGAATATGATTACAAGCCAGATTATTTTGCTTCCAATATTATCACACGGCATTCAAAGACAATAGGAATGGTCGTCCCTGATGTGACTGACTTTTTCTTTGCTAAAGTGATTGAAGGGGTAGAAACGCATCTGAATTCGTTAGGATATATGATTTTACTGTGCAATTCTAAGCATGATGAAGAGAAAGCAACGCAGTATGTTACGGAACTTGTTCATCGTTCAGTTGACGGAATTATTTTTGCAACGCCTAATATATTACCGGCCAATCATATTTTGCGAAACAAAAGTAAACGAAAAGTTCCGGTGATTCTTGTTGATCGCGGTATCAATCCTCGTGAAAACGGGCGGCTTATTGTGAAAGAATATGAGGGCGCTTACCAAGCGGTCAGTGCCTTGATTGAGCAAGGACATCAGCATATTGGTATGTTGACTGAAAATGAGGGTTATTACCAGCTAACAGAAAGAGTGACCGCTTATCAACATGCCTTAAAAGATCACGATATTCCTGTAAGAGAAAAATACATGTGTAGCGGAGACTTGAATTTAGGCGGCGGCTACTTAGCGGCTAAAAATGTTTTAAAAAATCCGAGGATTACAGCTATTTTTTGTGGAAATGACGAAATGGCGATGGGGGCTTATCAAGCAATCGAAGAATGTGGCAAGAAAATTCCAGATGATATTTCTGTTATCGGGTTTGATGGCTTGGAAATTTCTGAATATTTAGTACCAGGATTAACGACTGTTTATCAACCGAGTTTTGATATTGGCTTTTACGCAGCACAGTTTTTAGTGGAAGCAATCAACCATCCAGGTAAAAAAATACCGAATAAAATTTTTGATACAACATTTATTTTAAGAAATAGCACGAAATCGATTGACAAGTTGGTCGATTTGATTTAATGTTCGTGTTATAAGCGGTTACATTTTATGTAAGCGTTAGTAAACTGTTTTACTAAAAGGTTTTAACCTGAATGATTTTAGTGTATAATACATCCTTGGGGATTGATTCGGAGGAAAAAAGCATGAGAATGGTAGATTTGATCGAGAAAAAACGTGATGGACAGGTTTTGACAGACGAAGAAATACAATTCATTATTTCCGGTTACACCAAAGGGGATATTCCGGATTATCAGATGAGTGCGTTTTTGATGACTGTTTTTTACAAAGATATGACGGATGAAGAAATTACGACCCTGACACTGGCTATGGCCAACTCAGGTGAAATGATTGATCTTTCATCTATTAAAGGAATCAAAGTGGATAAGCATTCAACAGGTGGTGTAGGTGATACAACAACCCTGATTTTAGCTCCTTTAGTTGCCAGTGTTGGCGTAAGTGTGGCTAAAATGTCTGGCAGAGGACTTGGTTACACAGGTGGCACAATTGATAAATTAGAAGCTATACCAGGTTTTCATGTAGAATTACCAGATGAAGAATTTATTCGTTTAGTCAATGAAAGTAATGTAGCGGTTATCGGTCAATCGGGTGATCTAGCTCCAGCAGATAAAAAACTATACGCATTACGTGATGTGACGGCGACAGTTGATTCGATTCCATTGATTGCCAGTTCCATTATGAGCAAGAAAATAGCAGCCGGTGCCGATGCAATTGTATTAGATGTAACAACTGGCGAAGGCGCTTTTATGAAAAATATCGACGAAGCACGCCGCTTAGCTGAAACAATGGTTCGGATCGGTCGTTTAGCTAACCGTCAGACAATGGCCGTGATTTCTGACATGTCTCAGCCATTAGGTGAAGCGATCGGTAACAGCTTGGAAGTTGTTGAAGCAATCGAAACACTGCAAGGTAAAGGCCCAGAAGATTTAATGGAAATGTGCTATATCTTAGGTAGTCAGATGGTTGTTTTAGCGAAAAAAGCTGACACATTAGAAGAAGCTAGAGCGATGTTGAAAGACGCTTTAGAAACAGGCAAAGCATTAGCTAAATTCCGTGAAATGATCAGTAATCAAGGTGGAGACGCCAGTATCATCGATCAGCCCGAGAGCTTATTGACAGCCAAGTATCAAATAGAATTGCCTGCAAAAACATCAGGTGTCGTACAGAAAATTGTTGCAAATGAAGTTGGTATTGCAGCGATGATTTTAGGGGCAGGACGTGCAACTAAAGACGACTCGATCGATCATGCAGTAGGCATCAAGCTTCATAAAAAAGTTGGCATGCCAGTAGAATCTGGTGATTCATTATTGACTATTTATTCAAATTCAGACTCAATTGAAGACGTAAAAGAGCTTTTATATAAAAATATCGAAATCGGCAGTTTCGCAACTGAACCTGAGTTGATTCATGATATAATAACAGCATAAAGGATGTGTAAAAAATAATGGAATTAAATCAAATGATTGACCACACTATTTTAAAAGCAGATGCACAGGAAGAAGATATTTTGCGAATTATTGAAGAAGCTAAGAAATATGAATTCTTCTCAGTTTGTATCAATCCATGTTGGGTTGCCTTAGCAAAAGAACACTTAGCTGGAACATCTGCGGATGTTTGTACAGTAATCGGTTTTCCTTTAGGAGCTAACACATCAGAGGTGAAAGCATACGAAGCAACAGATGCGATCAACAATGGTGCAACGGAAGTTGATATGGTCATTAATGTCGGCGCATTAAAATCTAAGCAATATAAAAAAGTTTTAAAAGATATTCAAGCGGTCGTTGATGCAGCAAAAGGCAAAGCCTTAGTTAAAGTAATCATCGAAACAGCTTTACTAACAGATGAAGAAAAAATCAAAGTTTGTGAATTAGCAAAAGAAGCAGGTGCAGATTTTGTTAAAACATCAACTGGTTTTTCAACAGGCGGCGCCACAGTTGCAGACGTTAAATTAATGCGTGAAACAGTTGGTCCAGATATGGGTGTCAAAGCTTCAGGCGGCATCCATAATGAAGCAGAAGCAAAAGCCATGATCGATGCAGGCGCTACACGTATCGGAACAAGTGCTGGAGTTGCAATCATGGAAGGCGCTACAGGAACAGGTTATTAATCTAATGAAGAAAGTGGCGGACAAATGACAGCAAAACAAGAATGGATCACTATCGCAGATAATGCGTTAGCCAAAGCGTATGTACCTTACTCTCACTTTCCAGTGGGGGCGTGCCTAGTGACAAAAGCAGGCAATACTTACCAAGGCGTCAATATTGAAAATGCGTCATATGGATTGACGAATTGTGCAGAACGGACGGCAATATTCAAAGCTGTTTCAGAAGGCGAGCATGAGTTCCAACATCTAGTCATTACAGGGAAAACACCTGAACCGATATCTCCGTGTGGTGCTTGTCGACAAGTAATGGCTGAGTTTTGTGCGCCTGATATGCCAGTCACATTAGTTGGTGAACATGGTGTTACAAAAGAAACGACAGTAGGAGAATTACTGCCTTACGCGTTTACTGAAAAAGATCTATGAGATCTAGCTACATGAACCAAATCTCTCGCCAATTAGACAAAATGTCTTGATACAAGGCGAACGAAGAGATCGTGGGTTCAATGATTATCTTGTTTCATTCAGTCATCCGGCTGTTGAAAATATAAAACTATTTTAGGGGGCTTTACAGAGATGAAAAAAGCAAAATTATTTGGTTTTGGCTTGACTGCATTAGCGTTAACAGTTGCATTAGCAGCATGTGGCGGCGGTAAAAAAGATTCAGCAGGTGGAGATTCAAAAGGCAGTGGCAAAGACCATAGCGTAGTAGTAATTACCGATATCGGCGGGGTGGATGACCGTTCATTTAACCAATCAGCTTGGGAAGGATTACAAGCTTGGGGGAAAGAACATGATTTGAAAAAAGGCGCAGACGGTTTTGATTATATTCAATCAAACGATGCATCTGAATATGTAACAAACATCGATACAGCTGTATCTAACGGCTTTAAAACAGTATTTGGAATTGGCTATCTATTAGCAGATTCAATCACTACAGCAGCTGATGCTAATCCGGATACACAATTTGGTATCATTGATAGTGTTATTGAAGGGAAAGACAATGTCGTTTCTGCGACATTTAAAGATCAAGAAGCTTCATATTTAGCAGGTGTAGCTGCAGCATACACAACTAAAACAAACACTGTTGGCTTTATTGGTGGAGAAGAAGGCGCGGTTATCGATCGTTTTGAAGCTGGCTTCCATCAAGGTGTGATCGACACAGCCAAAGAATTGAAAAAAGACATCAAAGTTGAAGTTGAATATGCAGCTTCATTCGGTGATCCTGCAAAAGGTAAAGCACTAGCTGCCTCTATGTATCAAAAAGGCGCTGACATTATTTTCCACGCTTCCGGCGGTACAGGACAAGGTGTTTTCCAAGAAGCTAAAGATTTAAACGAAACTGGTTCGAAAGATAAAGTTTGGGTTATTGGTGTAGATAGTGACCAAGACAAAGAAGGTAAATACAAAACTAAAGACGGTAAAGAAGATAACTTTACGTTAACATCAACGCTTAAAGGCGTAGGTGCTGCAGTACAAGATATTTCTAATCGTGCATTAGAAGATAAATTCCCTGGCGGCGAACACTTAGTTTACGGTTTGAAAGACGGCGGTGTAGACTTAACAGATGGTTATCTATCTGACGAAGCCAAAGCAGCTGTTGAAAAAGTAAAAGAAAAAATCATCGCTGATGAAATCAAAGTTCCAGAAGCACCAAAAGATGTAAAAGAATAATAGTTTCTGCTTAGCGCTGCACCAGTAGCAGCGCTAAGATTTTAAAGAAAGAAAACGAATCAATTGTTCCAGATGCCTTCGTTTTCTTTCTTTAAGAGCCTAAAAGCTGCTTATTTAGAAGTACCGTATTAATAGATTGATGCAAGTGATTAAATCGTTAGGATGTGAAAAATGTGGCTCAGGAAAACTTTGTAATTGAGATGCGCAATATCACTAAGCAGTTTGGGACATTTAAGGCCAATGATAATATCAACTTAACTGTCCGGCCTGGAGAAATCCATGCTTTACTTGGGGAAAACGGCGCAGGAAAATCCACCTTGATGAATATTTTATCTGGTTTATTAGAACCAACATCAGGGGAAATATTTATGAATGGTTCAAAAGTATCAATTAATGGACCGACTGCGGCAAATCGTTTAGGGATCGGGATGGTTCATCAACATTTTATGTTGGTAGACGCATTTACTGTGACCGAAAATATTATTTTAGGTAGCGAACCGACGAATGCTGGCGTGTTGGATCGTAAAAAAGCAACAGCTGAAATCAAGCGAGTGTCTGAACAATATGGCTTATCAGTAGATCCGAGTGCTTATATTCGTGATATCTCTGTCGGTGCACAACAACGCGTGGAAATTTTGAAAACGTTGTATCGTGGTGCAGATGTTCTTATTTTTGATGAACCGACAGCTGTATTGACGCCTCAAGAAATAGATGAGTTGATCGAAATCATGCGTGGACTTGTTCAAGAAGGTAAATCGATTATCTTGATCACACATAAGTTAGATGAAATCAAAAAAGTAGCGGATCGTTGTACGGTCATTCGCCGTGGTCAAAGTATTGATACAGTGAATGTCAAAGACGTATCTTCACAACAATTAGCGGATATGATGGTAGGACGTTCTGTTTCATTTAAAACAGAAAAGAAACCTGCAGAGCCTAAAGATGTGGTTCTTTCTATCAAAGATTTAGTTGTGAAAGAAAGCCGTGGATTAGAAGCTGTAAAAAGTCTTAGTTTAGATGTTCGTGCTGGCGAAGTTGTTGGTATTGCCGGAATTGATGGTAATGGTCAAACTGAACTGATTCAAGCCTTAACTGGATTGAGAAAATCAGAAAGCGGTTCAGTTGAATTACATGGTAAATCAATTACAAACAAGCACCCACGTGAGATTACAGAATCTGGTGTTGGTCATGTGCCGGAAGACCGTCATAAATATGGGTTGATTTTGGACATGACATTAGCAGAAAATATTGCATTACAAACCTACTATAAAAAACCACTAAGTAAAAGTGGTGTTTTGAACTACAATCAAATTAATTCATATGCACGTAAATTGATCGAAGAATATGACGTACGGACGACGAATGAGTTAGTTCCAGCTAAAGCACTTTCTGGCGGGAACCAACAAAAAGCAATTATTGCTCGTGAAGTGGATCGGAATCCTGATTTATTGATCGTTGCACAACCAACTCGTGGCTTAGATGTTGGCGCAATCGAGTACATCCATAAACGTTTGATCGAACAACGAGATAAAGATAAAGCAGTTTTATTGGTTAGTTTTGAGTTAGAAGAAATTTTAAACGTATCAGATCGGATCGCAGTTATTCACGCTGGTAAAATTGTCGGGATCGTTGATCCGAAAGAAACGACTGAAAATGAATTAGGTTTACTGATGGCGGGCTATTCATTGGAAGAAGCGAGAGCCGAATTAAGTCAAAAGGTAGGTGAGGCAGTTGAATAATCGAGCAGAAAAGCTACGTAATATTTTAGTTCCTATTTTATCGGTATTGATGGGATTTATTCTTGGAGCAATTATTATGCTTATTTCTGGGCAAGATCCGATTGCTGGGTATCAAGCGATGTTGCAAACTGCTTTTCAAAGTCCAAAAAGTATTGGAGAAATTTTTGTAACAGCAGGACCGTTGATTTTTACAGCGTTAGGATTTGCGGTAGCAAACTCTGCTGGATTCTTTAATATTGGTCTTTCAGGACAAGCTTTATGTGGTTGGGTAACAAGTATTTGGGTAGCGTTGTCTATGCCGGATGCACCGCGTATGGTCGTATTACCTTTAGCTGTACTGGCTGGTGCCTTAGCAGGAGCGGCAGCTGCTGCGATTCCTGGATTTTTACGTGCTTTCTTTGGTACGAGTGAAGTAATCGTTACGATTATGTTGAATTACGTTTTTCTTTACACAAGTACCCATATCGTGAATAATGTGATGTCAGCAGACGTTTTGGGCACCAACAAAGGTGTAACAAAAATAGTTGGAGAAAATGCTAGTTTGCGGACAGCTTTCTTAAAAGAACTAAGTAGTGGTTCACGTTTGAATATTGGTATTTTTCTTGCACTTATTTTCTTAGTATTAATTTGGTTCCTTATGAAGAAAACAACATTAGGGTATGAGATTCGTTCTGTTGGGTTAAATCCTTTTGCCTCTGAATATGCTGGGATGAGCAGCAAGCGGACAATCGTGATGTCAATGGTCATCTCAGGAACGTTAGCTGGTTTAGGCGGTGTAGTTCTTGGGTTAGGAACATTTGGAAACTTCTTTGTCCAAGGTTCTTCATTAAGTATTGGATTTGACGGAATGGCTATTTCCTTATTGGGAGCAGGCAGCTCAGTCGGAATATTCTTATCAGCAATTCTTTTCAGCGTATTGAAACTGGGCGGGCAAGGAATGCCGCTTCGTGCAGGTGTGCCAATTGAATTAGTTGATGTCGTGATTGCTGCGATCATCTTCTTTGTAGCAATCAGTTACCTTATTCGCTTCTTACTGGCAAAAGCTTCTGGTAGCAAAAAAGAAGTGGCAGTGGTTGAAGAATTAGTAGGGAAATCAGATCCGACGAGTCAAGAAGGAGGAAAAATCTAATGGATATTGCATTAATCGCTGTATTGGCGCCGATTATTACACAAACTTTGGTTTATTCAACTCCTTTGGTTTTTACGGCTTTGGGCGGGACATTTTCCGAGCGTAGTGGTATTGTAAACGTAGGACTAGAAGGAATCATGGTTATGGGTGCATTTAGTTCAGTTGTCTTTAATTTGACGTTTGCTGAAACTTTTGGCTCAGCAACACCGTGGCTTGCTTGTTTAGTTGGTGGTGTGGTCGGCATGCTCTTTTCTTTGCTTCATGCAGTTGCTACAATCAATTTAAGAGCAGATCATATTATTAGTGGGACTGTAGTCAATTTAATGGCACCAGCTTTAGGCATTTTCTTGATTAAAGTAATTTATGGAAAAGGTCAAACAGATACGATTACAGAATCGTTTGGTTACTTTTCATTTCCAATCTTGAAGGATATTCCGATTTTAGGGGATTTATTCTTCAAGCAAACAACATTGCCAGCTTTTGTGGCAATTCTAGTCGCTATTCTTTCTTGGTTTGTATTGTTCAAAACGCGCTTTGGTTTGCGCCTTCGTTCAGTAGGTGAAAATCCTCAAGCAGCAGATACACTTGGTATCAATGTTTATCTAATGCGTTATTCTGGTGTGTTGATTTCTGGATTTTTAGGCGGTATCGGCGGAGCGGTCTTTGCTCAAACAATTGCTGGTCGCTTTGCGGTTACAACAATTGCTGGACAAGGATTTATTTCAATGGCCGCAATGATTTTTGGTAAATGGAATCCACTAGGTGCGATGGGAGCCGCTTTATTCTTCGGTTTTGCTCAAAACATCAGTATTGCTGGATCGAACTTGCCAGTGATTTCATCAATTCCAGCGGTTTATTTACAAGCAGCGCCATATGTTTTGACAATCCTTGTGCTAGTCGTGTTCTTAGGTAAAGCCTCTGGACCAAAAGCAATCGGGAAAAATTATATCAAATCAAAATAAATAATTTAAGTATAAAAGGGCGGGCTATGGGAAGTAATCTTAAGTCATGCCCTTTTTATTAATAGTAACTATATCAAAGAAAGAAGGATGGATTATGTTTAAACGTGTTCATTTAGTTGTTATGGATTCAGTCGGAATCGGAGAAGCACCAGATGCTGAAAAATTTGGCGATGTTGGCAGTGATACATTAGGTCATATCGCAAAAGAAGCAGGTTTAACAATTCCTAATTTAGAAAATCTTGGTCTAGGAACGATTGCACCTCTTCACAATGTAGAAGCGGTTGCTGACCACAAAGGTTATGCGACGAAACTAGAAGAAGTTTCTGTAGGAAAAGACACAATGACTGGACACTGGGAAATCATGGGCTTGAACATTCAAAAACCTTTCCGCGTCTTTCCAGATGGATTTCCAGAAGAACTATTAAAACAAATTGAAGAATTTTCAGGACGTAAAATTGTATGTAACAAACCATACAGCGGCACAGCTGTTATTGATGATTATGGCAAACACCAAATGGAAACAGGAGACTTGATCGTTTATACATCTGCTGATCCAGTGTTGCAAATCGCAGCTCACGAAGAAATCATTCCTTTAGAGGAATTATATCGTATTTGCCAGTACGTCCGTGATATTACCAAAGATGAACCATATATGATTGGTCGTATTATTGCACGTCCATATCTTGGTGAACCAGGCAACTTCACTAGAACAAGTAACCGTCATGACTATGCGCTAGATCCATTTGGTCATACTGTTCTTGATTCATTGAAAGAAAATGGCAAAGAAGTGATCGCTGTTGGAAAAATCAACGACATTTTCAATGGTCAAGGAATCACAGATTCTGTCCGCACGAAAAGTAATATGGACGGTGTAGATCAATTGCTTAAAGTGATGAAAAAAGATTTTGAAGGATTAAGTTTCACTAACTTAGTTGATTTTGATGCCTTATATGGTCATCGTCGTGATGTAGTTGGTTATGCTCATGCAATCGAAGCATTTGACCTAAGACTTCCAGAAATCATTGATGCAATGGAAGAAGACGATCTGCTAATGATCACAGCAGACCACGGAAATGATCCGACTTTCCCTGGAACTGACCACACAAGAGAATACGTTCCATTATTAGTTTACAGTAAAAAAATGAATGGACAAGGTAGTCTGCCCCAAGGTCATTATGCAGATATTTCAGCAACTGTGGCCGAAAACTTTGCTGTTCCGAAAACAGAAAACGGCGAAAGCTTTTTAAATAAACTGGTATAGGAGAGAAATTATGACAAAACTAAGTGAGATGTTAAAAGAGACAACAGCATTTTTAAAAGAAAAAGGTGTTGGTGAAGTTGATTTTGGTTTGATTTTAGGCTCTGGTTTAGGTGAGTTAGCCGATGAAGTAGAAGATGCTATTGCTATTCCATTTTCAGAAGTTCCTCATTTTGCGGTGTCAACAGTTGTTGGACATGCTGGTAAGTTAGTTTACGGTACACTTTCTGGAAAAAAAGTGTTAGCGATGCAAGGTCGTTTCCACTATTATGAAGGTCATTCAATGCAAAAAGTGACGTATCCAGTGCGTGTGATGGCAGCAATTGGTGCACATTCAATCGTTGTAACTAATGCTGCTGGTGGCGTAAATCAAAACTTCACCCCAGGAAACTTGATGTTAATCACAGATCATATCAACTTTACAGGTGATAATCCATTGATTGGTGAAAATGACGAAGCGATGGGACCACGTTTCCCGGACATGAGTCGTGCTTATACACCAGCTTATTTTGAAGTAGCGAAAAAAGTAGCGAAAGAACAAAATGTAGAGTTGCAAGAAGGTGTCTATATGGGCTATTCTGGTCCGACTTACGAAACACCAGCTGAAATCCGCATGTCTCGTGTAATGGGGGCAGATGCAGTGGGGATGTCGACGGTATCAGAAGTCATCGTTGCAGCACATAGCGGCTTGAAAGTTTTGGGGATTTCATGTATCACGAACTTAGCTGCAGGTATGCAAAGCAGCTTAAATCATGCGGAAGTTGTGGAAACGACTGAGCGTGTCAAAGCTCAATTTAAAGAATTGATCAAAGCAACATTAGCTGAACTATAAAAGTTTTATTACAAAGGAGAAAAAATATGAGTGTTCATATCGAAGCAAAACCAGGCGAAATAGCAGATAAAATTTTATTACCAGGAGATCCATTACGAGCAAAATATATTGCTGAAACATTTTTAGAAAATCCGGTATGCTACAATCAAGTACGTGGGATGTTGGGTTATACAGGAACATATAAAGGTGAACGAGTTTCAGTTCAAGGGACAGGGATGGGCATGCCATCTGCAACGATTTATGCTCATGAATTGATTAATTCTTATGATGTGAAAAAATTGATCCGTGTCGGCACTTGCGGTTCGATTTCTGAGAAAGTACGTGTTCGTGACTTAGTTATCGCGCAAGCTGCGGCGACACCTTCTTCAATGATCCGTAATGATTTCCCGAAATATGATTTTCCGCAAATTGCTGATTTTGATTTGTTGTTGAAATCTTATACTGTTGCAAAAGAAAAAGGCTTTAATACTCATGTAGGGAATGTTTTATCAGATGATGTTTTCTACAAAGATAGTATGGATGGCGTTTTTGAGTTAGGCAAATTAGGCGTGTTGGCAATCGAAATGGAAGCAGCAGCTTTATATTATTTAGCAGCTAAATTTGATGTACAAGCATTAGCGATCATGACAGTTAGTGACAGCCTAGTAACCGGCGAAGAAACAACCGCCGAAGAACGTCAAACAACATTTAACGATATGATCGAAGTCGGTCTTGAAACAGCAATCAACAGTTAATAAAAATAAGTAGTTAAACAGCTCCTGATTCTAGACGGAGCTGTTTTTATACTGTGATTTGATTGAGTGGAAGTAAAGGGTTGTTTTTCTTGACACTCTTTTTTGATGAACTATCATAGAGTAAGAAACCTAACTTGAATGGAGGAAGAAAAATTGGATAATTTTAGATTTTATGTACCGACAGATATTCGTTTTGGGAAAGATCGTTTAGTAACAGAGTTAACAGATGTACTAGACGTATATGGTAAAAATGTATTGCTCGTTTATGGTGGAGGTAGTATTAAGAAAAATGGTTTATACGATCAAGTCATTGGTCTGCTGGAAAAAAATCAAAATAAAATTGTTGAATTGAGCGGCGTAGAGCCTAATCCTCGTATCGAAACCGTTCGTCGTGGTGTAGCGTTGTGTCGCGAAAATGAGATCGATGTTATCTTGGCTGTAGGCGGTGGCTCAACAATCGATTGCTCCAAAGTGATTGCAGCAGGTTTTTATAGTGATGAAGACCCGTGGGAAGTCATAGCAGGACGCAAAGGATTTCAAGGTGAGGCACTACCGATTGTTACGATCTTAACTTTAGCAGCAACGGGCAGTGAAATGAATGTTGGCGCTGTGATCACAAACTTAGCAACAAACCAAAAATTAGGTGTTGGTGGACCGGCAATGATGCCGAAAGTTTCCTTCTTAGACCCGACCCACACATTTAGTGTGCCGGCTTATCAAACAGCAGCAGGTTCCGCTGACATACTGAGTCATTTATTCGAAAGTTATTTCAACATAACGGAAGGAACAGATGTACAAGACTTTGTTTCAGAAGGACTGATGCGCGCGGTCATTAAGAATTGTCCGATTGCACTTTCTACACCTGACAATTATGATGCCCGTGCCAATTTGATGTGGTCAAGTAGTTTAGCGTTGAATGGTTTGACGAGAAACGGCAAACATGGCGCTTGGTCATGTCATGCCATGGAGCACGAATTAAGTGCTTTTTATGATATTACTCATGGAATCGGTCTGGCTATTTTGACGCCACGTTGGATGAACTATGTTCTTTCTGAACAAACGGTGACGAAATTTGCTCAGTTTGCTCATAATGTTTGGGGAATTGTTGAAGAAGATCCAATGCTTGCAGCGAAAAAAGGAATTCAAGCAACCTATGATTTCTTCCAAGCTTGCGATATTCCTATGACATTACCAGCTGTTGGGATCGACGAAGAGAAATTTGAAGAGATGGCCAAACAAGCGGTAGCCCACAGTACCATCAAAACAGATGCCTTTGTTCCATTAACTGAATCAGATGTTGAAGCGATTTATCGTGCATGTTTAACTGAATCTAGTTTTGTGTAACTAAAATGAACTACTTGAGAAGAGGATAATTCTATGAAGCAATTGTTTGATGAAACGTATTCCGAAAACCGGACGCTTTGGTATGCTTATTTTAAAGATATAGAACAACCAGATTTAGTTGAAATGATCAGTCAGATTATTCGAACCGACTTGAAAGCATCGACTGATGTTCTGGCTACAAGCTGGATATTTTACCGTGAAGAGTTGCAAAAAGATGCACTAGAAGAGGAAGTAAGATCCTCGATTATGGTACGTTTGGTGGATGGACAATATTATGTTCACTATAATATGTCTGATTTTGAATTTGTAACGCAGCGAGAAGCTATTGACAATTGGCTACAACATTTAAAAGCAGATTTAGAAAAATAAGTAAAAAAGACTCTTGAAACTGTAAAGTTTCAAGAGTCTTAATTTTTTATAAGTAGTATTTTTTAGCTACTGTTAGGTCATCGTTTAATTCATAAACAAGTGGTTGACCTGTTGGGATTTCAAGATCCATGATATCTTCATCTGAAATACCTTCGATATGTTTTGCTAAGGCACGTAAAGAGTTACCGTGAGCTGCTACTAAAACAGTTTTGTTGTCTAGTAAAGCAGGCGCGATTTCGTCTTGCCAGAATGGCAAAGCGCGTTCTAGAGTAACTTTTAAGTTTTCTCCACCAGGAATATCGCGTTGGTCTAACATTGCATAACGACGATCGTTTGCTGCAGAACCTTCATCAGTTGCTTCCATCAATGGAGGTAAAGTATCGTAAGAACGACGCCAAATGTGTACTTGGTCATCTCCATATTTTTCAGCAGTTTCTTTTTTGTTTAAACCTTGTAATTTACCATAATGACGTTCGTTCAAGCGCCAAGATTTGATTTGAGGAACCCATAATTGATCTGAGTTTTCTAAAAGTAAGTTACATGTTTTGATAGCACGAGTTAATACAGAAGTATAAGCTACATCAAATTCAATTCCAGCTTCTTTGATTTTGCGTCCGCCTTCGATTGCTTCTTCAACACCTTGTGGTGCTAAATCTACGTCAGCCCAACCTGTAAATTGATTCAACGCATTCCATTCACTAAGTCCATGACGAGAAAATACTAATTTTGGCATGTATAGCTCTCCTTTGAGTTGTAGTTTCTGAAACTTTCATTTCCTTTTCTATTGTACACCGTTTTAAAATAGATTTCCATTGTAAATTAGTAAAAATTACTGAAAGCGACGGTTAAATGAGTTTGTTTCAGTCAGCTGTTGTAGTGAAAGTATTCAAAAAGGAGAGGGCAACTAAAACGATGCGCTCTCCTAGATAGGGTTTCTATTTGATTCTCATTAATCTTCAGTGATCTTAGCAATATCAGCTTCAGATAAATTGATGTATTTATAGCAAGTGCCAACCGAAACATTGCATTTTGAGGAAATAAACTGGATCGTTTCCTTTTTATCATGATATAAATGCCGGATTTTTTTGACCGTTCGTGCATCTATCTTAGGTCGACCGCCGATTTTTCCTTTTTTTCGAGCATTGTTCAATCCGATTAATGTACGCTCCTTAATCAGATCACATTCCATTGTTGCTAATCCATTCATTAGTTTAAAGTAAATCTCTCCCATAGGATGTCGGGTATCGATCTCCTCATCAAGGCTGACTAAATGAATACCGGAACCTTTGAACATTTGAGTTAGCTCAGTTAGTTGACGAGTAGAACGGCCTAAGCGGTTTAACCGGCAAATAACTAAAGTATCTCCTGCAGTTAGACTGTTGAGAAGTGTCTCCAACTCAGAAACAACTTGATTGTCATTAGTAATATCAAAAGATTCTTGATAAATATCATCACAGCCAAAGTCAGACAGTACTTTTATTTGTGTATCTAAGTCAGTATCAGTAATTGTGGTACGTGCATAACCAATTATTTTCATCGTTCGTCCTTTCTAGTAAAAAAAGTATATAGGATACTAAAAATGTAGCATATAAATGGACGAAATGATAGTTGTTTTTTTATCTTTTTTTAATGTTCTTCTTCTTTTTCAAATCCTATTCAAATAATTCTTTATGCTGGAACATTAATTGTTTTAGGACCGTCTTCTCCGCCGACGATTACAGTTGAAACGATGTTAAGGAACAAGCCATGTTCAACAACACCGACTAATTGGTCTAAATAAGCACCTAAAGTCATAGGGTCAGCGATTTCTTCCAAGTGAAGATCGATGATATAATGACCGCCGTCTGTAACTAAAATGTCTCCAGCAGGCGTTGTGCGTAAAATAGGAGCAAACCCTTTTTCTTCAAATAAATGAACCAATTGTTGACTACCATAAGGAATGACTTCAACAGGCAATGGGAATTTACCAAGTTTTTTAACTAATTTAGATTCATCAACGATCCAAATACATTGTTTTGAATAGGTCGCTACGATTTTTTCAAATAATAAAGCAGCCCCTCCGCCTTTGATTCCTTGGAAATCCTCACTGATCTCATCTGCGCCGTCGATCGTCAAGTCGACATACGGAACTTCATCGATCCCTTTTAAAGGAATACCTAATTCTTGCGCTTGACGCTCGGTTTCTTTTGACGTTGTAACACCGACGATCGATAAACCTTCTTCTTTCACACGTCGACCAATTTCATCAACCATAAATTTTGCAGTAGATCCAGTTCCTAGACCTACGATCATACCATCTTTTACATATTTTGCCGCTTCGATTCCTGCCATTTGTTTAAGATTCATCAGCTTGTTCGCCCCTTTCGAATAATCAAAGATATTGTACCTTTAAACGAAAAAAAAAGATAGAATGATTTGGTAAAATGACGATTTTCTACTATACAAGTGTTCAGTTAGTAAATGAGGCGAAAAAAACAGTTGTTTTACTGAAAAAAAGACGATAAACGGTTGACAGACCGTAAATACCATGATATCCTAGCGAAGGTGCTTTATCTACAGGTCTCTCGTTGGAGACGTGCTGACTGTCTATCGAAGCATATTTGATAATGAGTGCAGAGATTGCATTATTTTTTATCGCTAAAAAAGAACCACCTGGATGTGTGGGACTAGATGCGAAATGAGGAAGGAGGAAACAAGGAATGCCTACAATTAATCAATTAGTACGTAAACCTCGTAAATCAAAGGTGGAGAAATCTAATTCACCAGCGTTGAACAAAGGATATAATAGTTTTAAGAAATCTCAAACGAACGTAAACTCACCACAAAAGCGTGGGGTTTGTACTCGTGTGGGAACAATGACACCTAAAAAACCGAACTCAGCTTTACGTAAATATGCCCGTGTTCGTTTGTCTAACTTAATCGAAGTAACAGCTTATATCCCAGGTATTGGTCACAACTTACAAGAACATAGCGTGGTATTATTACGCGGTGGACGTGTAAAGGATTTACCAGGGGTACGTTATCATATCGTACGTGGTGCGCTTGATACAGCCGGTGTTACAGATCGTAAACAAAGCCGCTCTAAATATGGTACTAAAATGCCTAAAGCAGCTAAATAATTTGACAATCACAAAGGTATTATATAAAAAAGAATTTTCGGAAGGAGGAGTTACGGATGCCACGTAAAGGTCCTGTTACAAAACGCGATGTTTTACCAGATCCAATTTATAACTCAAAATTAGTAACTCGCTTGATCAACCGTGTAATGGTTGATGGAAAACGCGGGATTGCTGCTAATATTATCTATAATTCATTTGATATCATCAAAGAATCTACAGGTAACGATCCATTGGAAGTTTTCGAACAAGCAATGAAAAACGTTATGCCTGTCCTGGAAGTAAAAGCTCGCCGTGTTGGGGGTTCTAACTATCAAGTACCAGTTGAAGTTCGTCCAGAACGTCGTACAACTTTAGGTTTACGTTGGGTTGTTAACTATGCTCGCCTACGCGGTGAACATACAATGGAACAACGTCTAGCAAAAGAAATCATGGATGCTGCCAATAACACTGGTGCTTCTGTTAAAAAACGTGAAGACACACACAAAATGGCGGACGCTAACCGTGCGTTTGCACATTATCGTTGGTAAGATCCTCTCTGTACGTAATTTAACTTTACAACAGACAGTCACTTTACAATCGATTTAAATAAAGAGAGGAGAACACCCTAGAATGGCAAGAGAATTTTCGTTAGAAAACACTCGTAATATCGGTATTATGGCTCACGTTGATGCGGGTAAAACAACAACAACAGAGCGTATTTTATACTATACTGGTAAAATCCATAAAATTGGTGAAACGCACGAAGGTGCTTCACAAATGGACTGGATGGAACAAGAACAAGAACGTGGTATTACCATCACATCTGCTGCAACAACTGCAGAGTGGAAAGGTTACCGAGTAAACATTATCGATACACCAGGACACGTGGATTTCACTATTGAAGTTCAACGTTCACTACGTGTATTGGATGGTGCTGTAACCGTTCTTGACTCACAATCAGGTGTAGAACCGCAAACTGAAACAGTTTGGCGTCAAGCAACTGAATATAAAGTTCCACGTGTTGTTTTCTGTAATAAAATGGATAAAATCGGTGCGGATTTCTTATACTCTGTAAACTCATTACATGATCGTTTACAAGCAAATGCTCATCCAATCCAATTACCAATTGGTGCAGAAGATAACTTCACAGGGATCATCGATTTAATTACGATGAAAGCTGAAATCTATACAAATGACTTAGGTACAGACATCCAAGAAACTGAAATTCCAGAAGAATATATGGATCAAGCAGTTGAATGGCGTGAAAAATTAGTTGAAGCTGTTGCTGAAACTGATGAAGACCTAATGATGAAATATCTTGACGGTGAAGAAATTACTATCGAAGAACTAAAAGCGGGTATCCGCCAAGCAACGATTAACGTTGAATTCTTCCCAGTAATGGCTGGTTCTGCCTTTAAAAACAAAGGTGTTCAATTAATGCTTGATGCAGTTCTTGACTACTTGCCATCACCATTAGATATCGAAGCAATCAAAGGGATCGACACAAAAACAGACGAAGAAACAACTCGTCCTGCTGATGACGAAGCACCTTTTGCTTCATTAGCATTTAAAGTTATGACTGACCCATTCGTTGGTCGTCTAACATTCTTCCGTGTATATTCTGGTGTCCTTGAAAGTGGTTCATATGTATTGAACGCTTCTAAAGACAAAAAAGAACGTATCGGTCGTATTCTTCAAATGCACGCGAATACACGTAAAGAAATCGATAAAGTGTATTCAGGAGATATCGCTGCCGCTGTTGGATTGAAAGATACAACAACTGGTGATACTTTATGTGCGATGGACGCACCAGTTATTCTTGAATCAATCGAGTTCCCAGAACCGGTTATCCAAGTAGCTGTTGAACCTAAATCAAAAGCTGACCAAGATAAAATGGGTATCGCTCTGCAAAAACTTGCAGAAGAAGATCCATCATTCCGCGTTGAAACAAACGTTGAAACTGGTGAAACAGTTATCTCTGGTATGGGCGAATTGCACTTGGACGTATTAGTAGACCGTATGAGACGTGAGTTCAAGGTTGAAGCAAACGTTGGTGCTCCTCAAGTATCATATCGTGAAACTTTCCGTGCGCCTCTGACTCAGGCCGAAGGTAAGTTTGTACGTCAGTCTGGTGGTAAAGGTCAATACGGACATGTCTGGGTTGAATTTACACCAAACGAAGAAGGAAAAGGTTTTGAATTTGAAAATGCTATCGTCGGTGGTGTGGTTCCTCGTGAATACATCCCAGCGGTTGAAAAAGGCTTGGCAGAATCTATGAACAACGGTGTTCTTGCTGGATATCCATTAGTTGATATTAAAGCAAAACTTTACGATGGTTCATACCATGATGTCGATTCAAATGAAACAGCCTTCCGTGTAGCGGCTTCTATGGCTCTACGTGCGGCTGCTAAGAAAGCTAATCCGGTTATCTTAGAACCAATGATGAAAGTAACGATCACTGTACCAGAAGATTACTTAGGTGATATCATGGGACACGTTACAAGTCGTCGTGGACGTGTTGAAGGAATGGAAGCACACGGCAATTCACAAATTGTTAATGCAATGATTCCTTTAGCTGAAATGTTTGGTTATGCTACAACATTACGTTCAGCAACACAAGGTCGCGGTACATTTATGATGGTATTTGACCACTATGAAGACGTACCAAAATCTGTACAAGAAGAAATTATCAAGAAAAATGGCGGAAACAACGCATAATAGTTAAGAAATAAGCTCTTGCTTATTTATGGCTAGGATTTTCTGACGATTTCGGTTAAACTAATTAAAGATGATCAGGTAGTTGTCACTATCTATCAAATAAAATAAAATTCATATATTTTAGGAGGAACATTTAAAATGGCTAAAGAAAAATTTGACCGTTCTAAACCCCATGTAAACATTGGTACTATTGGACACGTTGACCATGGTAAAACTACATTAACTGCTGCAATCGCAACTGTGTTAGCTAAACACGGTGGCGGTGAAGCTCAAAACTATGCTGATATCGATAACGCTCCAGAAGAAAAAGAACGTGGTATCACAATCAACACTTCTCACATCGAGTATGAAACTGATGCTCGTCACTATGCCCACGTGGATTGCCCAGGACACGCGGATTACGTTAAAAACATGATCACTGGTGCTGCACAAATGGATGGAGCTATCTTAGTAGTATCTGCTGCTGATGGTCCTATGCCTCAAACTCGTGAGCACATCTTGTTATCACGTAACGTTGGTGTACCATACATCGTTGTTTTCTTAAACAAAATGGATATGGTAGATGACGAAGAATTATTAGAATTAGTAGAAATGGAAGTTCGTGATTTATTATCTGAATATGACTTCCCAGGTGACGACACTCCTGTTATCGCTGGTTCTGCTTTGAAAGCATTAGAAGGCGACGCTTCATACGAAGAAAAAATCATGGAATTAATGGCTGCAGTTGATGAGTACATCCCAACTCCAACTCGTGATACTGACAAACCATTCATGATGCCAGTCGAAGACGTATTCTCAATCACTGGACGTGGTACAGTTGCTACTGGCCGTGTTGAACGTGGAGAAGTTCGCGTTGGTGACGAAATCGAAATCGTTGGTATCAAAGAAGATACTGCTAAAACAACAGTTACTGGTGTTGAAATGTTCCGTAAATTGTTAGACTACGCTGAAGCTGGCGATAACATCGGTGCTTTATTACGTGGTGTTGCACGTGAAGATATCGAACGTGGACAAGTATTGGCAAAACCTGCTTCAATCACTCCACACACAAAATTTAAAGCTGAAGTTTATGTTTTATCAAAAGAAGAAGGCGGACGTCACACTCCATTCTTCACAAACTACCGTCCTCAGTTCTACTTCCGTACAACTGACGTAACTGGTGTAGTTGAATTACCAGAAGGCGTTGAAATGGTAATGCCTGGTGATAACGTTGCAATGGACGTTGAATTAATCCACCCAATCGCTATCGAAGACGGAACTCGTTTCTCTATTCGTGAAGGCGGACGTACTGTTGGTTCAGGCGTTGTTTCTGAAATCACTAAATAATTTAAATTTAACGATTTAATATAAAGCAACAAAACCGACCTAAAACATCGGCGTACTCGGACGTAAGTCGAAGGGATTTCCCTTCGGCTTTTTTTGTTTCAAATATGAGTAAGAGGATGATCTCAATAAGTTTGCATTTATACTTATATAATAGAAGCTTTAAACAACGCTTCTATAATTTACATCAATAAAAAATGTTTGAAACTTATTTTTCTCCAATTATAATAGCTGGAACGTCATTGTTAAATTAGTTACACGTGAGAGGAAATAAATTTAAGAAAATGCTTGCAGAAAAAAAGTCGATTTTTCTATAAAAAAACCTTGCTATTACTGTATTTCTATAATATAATTACAAAGGTGCTGTTTATAGAAGTATAAAAAGCATTGGTAAATCAAGCTTTTGATCTACCGGCTAAGAAACGAGAGGTTGCGACACGCCCGGGCGCTTTGCCACGAACGAGCGTGACGGAAAAATTTTCGTGGAGCTATGTCTACTTTCAAAATAGGCGAAGGAGGGAACAAGATGGCAAAACAAAAAATTCGTATCCGTTTAAAAGCGTATGAACATCGTATTTTAGATCAATCAGCGGATAAAATTGTGGAAACAGCAAAAAGAACTGGAGCTGACGTGTCAGGACCAATTCCATTACCAACAGAACGCTCGCTTTACACAGTTATTCGTGCGACTCATAAATACAAAGATTCACGCGAACAATTCGAAATGCGTACGCACAAACGTCTAATCGACATTGTGAACCCAACACCAAAGACAGTTGATGCTTTAATGAAGCTTGACTTACCGTCTGGTGTGAATATTGAAATCAAACTATAAAATCAAGATGATGGAGGTGTACTCATGACCAAAGGAATCTTAGGAAAAAAAGTGGGAATGACACAAATCTTTACTGAGTCTGGCGAATTAATTCCAGTAACAGTAGTTGAAGCTACGCCAAACGTAGTTTTACAAGTAAAAACTGTTGAAACTGATGGATACGAAGCTATCCAAATTGGTTACCAAGACAAACGTGAAGTATTAGCGAACAAACCTGCGAAAGGTCATGTTGCAAAAGCAAACACGGCTCCTAAGCGCTTCATTAAGGAATTCAAAAATGTTGAGCTAGGAGAATATGAAGTAGGTAAAGAAATTAAGGTAGATGTTTTCCAAGCAGGAGACATTATTGATGTTACAGGAACTTCGAAAGGTAAAGGATTCCAAGGCGTTATCAAACGTCACGGACAAAGCCGCGGACCAATGAGTCACGGTTCACGTTACCACCGTCGTCCTGGGTCAATGGGTCCAGTTGCACCTAACCGTGTATTTAAAAATAAAAAACTTGCTGGCCGTATGGGTGGCAACCGCGTAACAATTCAAAACCTTGAAATTGTTAAAGTGGACGCTGAAAGAAATGTAATCTTGATCAAAGGTAACATTCCTGGAGCAAAAAAATCATTAATCACAATCAAATCAGCTGTGAAAGCTAAATAAGCGTAGAGAAAGGAGGAACTAAGGAATGCCGAATGTAGCATTATTTAAACAAGATGGAACTCAAAATGGTGAAATCACTTTAAACGAAGAGATTTTCGGAATCGAACCTAATGAAACAGTTGTCTACGATGCAATCATCATGCAACGTGCTTCATTAAGACAAGGTACACACTCAGTAAAACACCGCGGAGAAGTTCGTGGCGGCGGCCGTAAACCATGGCGTCAAAAAGGAACTGGTCGTGCTCGTCAAGGTTCAATTCGTTCACCACAATGGCGTGGAGGTGGCGTAGTCTTCGGACCAACACCACGTTCTTACAGCTACAAACTTCCTAAAAAAGTTCGTCGTTTAGCAATGAAATCTGTATTGTCAGATAAAGTTGCTGAAAACAACTTGGTTGCTGTTGAAGCTTTAGGCTTTGATGCACCAAAAACAAAAGAATTCAAACAAGTTCTTACAAACTTATCTATCGATGCGAAAGTATTAGTTGTTTTAGAAACAGGAAATGATTTTGCAGCATTGTCTGCACGTAATCTACCAAACGTTTCTGTAGTAACTTCTGATAACGTAAGTGTTTTAGATATCGTTTCTAATACTAAAGTATTGGCAACACAAACTGCTCTTACTCAAATTGAGGAGGTGCTTGCATAATGAACTTACTAGATCAAATCAAACGCCCAGTGATCACTGAAAAATCCATGCTTGCTATGGACGAAAAGAAATACACTTTCGAAGTAGACACTCGCGCAAATAAAACTTTAGTAAAACAAGCTGTTGAAGCAGCTTTTGATGTTAAAGTAAAAAACGTAAACATCATGAACGTACGTCCTAAATTTAAACGTATGGGTAAACATGCTGGATACACTAAAAAACGTCGCAAAGCAATTGTGACATTAACAACTGATTCAAAAGAAATCCAAATTTTCGATGCTGCTGAATAAGCAGTCCATGTTAACTATTAAATGGGAGGGAAAAAGACGTGGCGATTAAAAAGTATAAACCTACCACAAATGGCCGTCGTAATATGACAGCATCTGATTTCGCTGAAATTACGACATCAACACCTGAAAAAACGTTGTTGGCGCCATTAAAAAACCATGCCGGTCGTAACAACAATGGTCGTATTACAGTTCGTCATCAAGGTGGCGGTCACAAACGTCAATACCGTATGATCGACTTCAAACGTAATAAAGATAACGTTGTAGCGGTTGTCAAAACTATCGAGTATGATCCAAACCGTTCTGCTAACATTGCGTTAGTACATTACGAAGATGGAATTAAAGCATACATTCTAGCACCAAAAGGATTGGAAGTAGGCATGCGCCTTGTTTCCGGTACTGATGCAGATATTAAAGTAGGGAACGCATTACCATTGGAAAACATTCCAGTAGGTACTGTTGTCCACAACATTGAAATGAAACCTGGTAAAGGCGGTCAATTGATTCGTTCAGCTGGAACAAGTGCTCAAGTACTTGGTAAAGAAGGCAAATACGTATTAATCCGTTTGAACTCTGGTGAAGTTCGTATGATCTTAGCAACTTGCCGTGCAACTGTCGGTGCTGTTGGTAACGAACAACACGAATTAATCAACATTGGTAAAGCAGGCCGCTCTCGTTGGATGCGTAAACGCCCAACAGTTCGTGGTAGCGTAATGAACCCGAACGATCACCCACACGGTGGTGGTGAAGGTAAACAACCGATTGGACGTAAAGCTCCAGTATCACCTTGGGGACAACCAGCTATCGGCTTGAAAACTCGTAATAAAAGAGCTAAATCCGACAAATTTATCGTTCGTCGTCGTACTAAATAATTTTTTTGACCATGTGTCGTACATTTTGAGAGGAGGTTCACCATGGGTCGTAGTTTAAAGAAAGGGCCTTTCGCTGATGAGCATCTAATGAAAAAAGTAGAAGCTCAACAAGGTGCCGAAAAGAAAAAAGTAATTAAAACTTGGTCTCGCCGTTCTACAATTTTTCCAACTTTTGTTGGATTTACAATTGCCGTATATGATGGACGTAAACACGTTCCAGTATACATCCAAGAAGACATGGTAGGACATAAATTAGGTGAATTTGCACCAACTAGAACTTATCGTGGCCACGGAGCCGACGATAAGAAAACTAGACGTTAATTTTGAGGGGAGGAAATGCAAATGTCAGAACAAATTACATCAGCTAAGGCAACTGCAAAAACAGTTCGCACTTCACCTCGTAAAGCCCGTTTAGTAATCGATCTTATCAGAGGTAAAAGCGTTGCGGATGCAATTTCAATCTTGAAATTCACTCCAAACAAATCTGCTGGAATTATTGAAAAAGTTTTAATGTCAGCAGTTGCTAACGCAGAAAACAACTTTGACTTAGACGTTGAAAATTTAGTAGTATCTGAAGCATTTGTCAACGAAGGACCAACAATGAAACGCTTCCGTCCTCGTGCCAAAGGTTCAGCATCACCAATCAACAAACGTACAAGTCATCTTACAGTAGTCGTATCAGAAAAATAATCTGTTTTAAACAGATGTCACTTGATAAGAGGAGGACCATTATTCTTAATGCTTTTGCATTTTGAAATAGTGGCTGCCGAACCTTAAAAGATTAAGAGGAGGACCATTATTTTTAGTGCTTTAGCACTTAGAGTTAATGGATACCGGACCTCAAGATGAAATCTATTTATTAATAAATAGGTGTCAAAAGATAAGAGGAGGGACAATCAGTGGGTCAAAAAGTACATCCAATAGGAATGCGTGTAGGCATCATCCGCGACTGGGATGCAAAATGGTATGCTGAAAAAGAGTATGCTGAGTTCTTACACGAAGATTTAAGAATCCGTAAATTTATCGCGACAAAACTTGCTGATGCCGCTGTGTCTACAATTGAGATCGAGCGCGCTGCAAATCGTGTGAATATTTCAATCCACACAGCTAAACCAGGTATGGTTATCGGTAAAGGCGGATCTGAAGTCGAAAACCTAAGAAAATCATTGAATTCATTAACTGGTAAAAGAGTTCATATCAACATCATTGAAATCAAAAAACCAGATTTAGATGCAAAATTAGTAGGCGAAGGAATTGCACGTCAATTAGAAAACCGTGTTGCTTTCCGTCGTGCTCAAAAACAAGCGATCCAACGCACTATGCGTTCAGGCGCTAAAGGTATCAAAACACAAGTATCAGGTCGTTTAAACGGTGCTGATATCGCTCGTTCAGAAGGTTACTCTGAAGGTACAGTTCCACTTCACACTTTGCGTGCTGATATTGATTACGCATGGGAAGAAGCAGACACAACTTACGGAAAATTAGGAGTTAAAGTGTGGATTTACCGTGGAGAAATTCTTCCAACGAAAAAAAACGCTGAGAAAGGAGGGAAATAATCATGTTAGTACCTAAACGTGTAAAACACCGTCGTGAATTTAGAGGTAAAATGCGTGGTGAAGCCAAAGGCGGAAAAGAAGTAGCATTTGGTGAATGGGGTTTACAAGCAACTGAATCTCACTGGATTACTAACCGTCAAATCGAAGCTGCCCGTATTGCAATGACTCGTTATATGAAACGTGGCGGGAAAGTATGGATTAAAATTTTCCCTCACAAATCATATACAAGTAAAGCTATCGGTGTTCGTATGGGTAAAGGTAAAGGGGCACCTGAAGGCTGGGTTTCACCAGTTAAACGTGGCAAGATCATGTTTGAAATCGCAGGCGTACCAGAAGAAGTAGCTCGTGAAGCACTTCGCCTTGCATCCCACAAATTACCGGTGAAAACCAAAATTGTAAAACGTGAGGAAATGGGTGGTGAATCGAATGAAGGTTAAAGAAATCAGAGAATTAACCACTGCCGAAATGCTTGAAAAAGAAAAGCAATTCAAAGAAGAATTATTTAATCTTAGATTCCAACTAGCAACAGGTCAATTAGAAAACACTGCACGTATTCAAGAAGTACGTCAATCGATTGCACGCATCAAAACAGTATTGCGTGAACAAGCTAACTAATAGTGGAAGGAGGCCAAACGCGTATGACTGAAGAAAGAAATCAACGCAAAGTTTACCAAGGTCGTGTTGTTTCAGACAAAATGGATAAAACTATCACTGTTGTCGTAGAAACAAAGAAAAACCATCCTATTTATGGTAAACGTATGAAATATTCTAAGAAATACAAAGCTCATGATGAAAACAACACTGCAAAAGTTGGAGACATCGTAAGAATCATGGAAACTCGTCCATTATCAGCTACAAAACGTTTCCGTTTACTAGAGGTAGTCGAAGAAGCAGTTATTATCTAATAAAAACGAGATTTTCCTATATAGATTGAAACATAAAATCTGAAAGGGGGATACACATCGTGATCCAACAAGAAAGCCGATTAAAAGTCGCAGATAACTCAGGTGCTCGTGAAATCTTAACGATTAAAGTACTAGGTGGTTCTGGACGTAAAACTGCTAATATTGGTGACGTGATTGTTGCTACGGTTAAACATGCAACGCCAGGTGGGGTTGTCAAAAAAGGTGAAGTCGTAAAAGCCGTTATCGTTCGTACTAAATCAGGAGCTCGTCGTACTGACGGTTCATACATCAAATTTGATGAAAATGCTGCTGTAATTATTCGTGATGATAAGAGCCCGCGTGGAACTCGTATCTTCGGTCCTGTTGCACGTGAATTACGTGAAAACAACTTCATGAAGATCGTTTCTCTAGCACCAGAAGTATTATAATCAGGACACGTATCAAAGGAGGTGCGAAACAGTAATGTTTGTTAAAAAAGGCGATAAAGTGAAAATTATCACTGGTAAAGACAAAAATAAAGAAGGCGTTGTATTAGCAGCGTTTCCTAAAAAAGACAAAGTCATCGTTGAAGGTGTTAACATCATGAAAAAACACCAAAAACCTAACCAAGCAGCGCCGCAAGGCGGAATCCTAGAAGTCGAAGCGCCGATTCATGTTTCTAATGTAATGGTGATTGACGGAACAGGTGTAGCTGGTCGTGTAGGTTACAAAGAAGTCGATGGTAAAAAAGTCCGTGTTTCTAAAAAAACCGGTGAAGTCTTAGATAAATAGATTAAAAGGAAGGAGGGGCTTACTAAATGAACCGCCTGAAAGAAAAATATATTAAAGAAATTACTCCATCATTAGTGGAAAAATTTAATTATAGTTCAGTTATGCAAACACCAAAAGTTGATAAAATCGTTATTAACATGGGTGTGGGTGACGCTGTTTCAAACGCAAAAAACTTAGATAAAGCAGTTGAAGAATTAGCATTGATCACAGGTCAAAAACCTTTAATCACTAAAGCTAAGAAATCAATCGCTGGTTTCCGTTTACGTGAAGGCATGCCAATCGGTGCGAAAGTTACTTTACGCGGAGAAAGAATGTACGAATTTTTAGATAAATTAGTATCTGTTTCTCTACCTCGTGTACGTGACTTCCACGGAGTAAGCAAAAAAGCCTTTGATGGACGTGGTAACTACACTTTAGGTATTAAAGAACAATTAATCTTCCCAGAAGTTGATTATGATTTAGTAGATAAAGTACGCGGTATGGACATCGTTATTGTAACAACAGCAAACACAGATGAAGAATCTCGTGAATTGTTGGCACAATTAGGTATGCCATTCCAAAAATAATAAAAGGAGGCGAACTACGTGGCTAAAAAATCAATGATTGCTAAAAACAAACGCCCTGCAAAACATTCAACACAAGCGTATACTCGTTGTGAACGTTGCGGACGTCCACATTCAGTTTATCGTAAATTTCATCTTTGCCGTATTTGCTTCCGCGAACTTGCCTATAAAGGTCAAATTCCCGGCGTGAAGAAAGCTAGCTGGTAAACAAGTAAACTCGCATAAAGGAGGTAAATAGTTCAATGGTCATGACAGATCCAATTGCAGATTTTCTAACGCGCATTCGTAATGCAAACATGGTTAAACATGAAAGCTTAGAAGTGCCTGCGTCAAAAATCAAACGTGATATCGCTGAAATCTTGAAACGTGAAGGTTTTGTACGCGATGTAGAATATATCGAAGATGACAAACAAGGCGTGATTCGTGTTTTCCTTAAATATGGTAAAAACGAAGAGCGTGTTATCACAAACTTAAAACGTATCTCTAAACCAGGTTTACGTGCTTATGTCAAATCTGACGAAGTACCTAAAGTATTGAATGGTCTAGGAATCGCGATTATCTCTACTTCTGAAGGTGTTGTAACTGATAAAGAAGCAAGAGCTAAAAACATCGGCGGCGAAGTAATCGCCTACGTATGGTAATTTAAAAAAACACACAAGGAGGTGTCTCTAAGTGAGCCGTATTGGTAATAAAATCGTTGTACTTCCTGCTGGCGTTGAAGTCAAACAAGAAGGAAACAACATTACTGTAAAAGGACCTAAAGGTGAATTAACACGTGAATTTTCTGCTGATATCACAATGAATATCGAAGGAAATGAAGTAACATTCACTCGTCCAAATGATAGCAAAGACATGAAAACAATCCACGGAACAACTCGTGCGAACTTCAACAACATGGTTGTTGGTGTAAGCACAGGCTTTGAAAAAGGTCTTGAACTTATCGGGGTTGGGTACCGTGCTCAAATGCAAGGAACTACATTAGTTCTTAACGTTGGGTATTCTCATCCAATCGAAATTACACCACCAGCTGGTGTAACTGTAGAAGTACCTTCGAATACACAAGTAGTTGTAAAAGGAGCTAACAAAGAACACGTTGGTGAATTAGCAGCAAACATTCGTGGTACTCGTCCTCCAGAACCTTATAAAGGCAAAGGAATCCGTTATGTTGGCGAATTCGTACGTCGTAAAGAAGGTAAAACTGGTAAATAATAGCAGCTTGAGAGTTATTTTTCAACTCTGTTTGAAAAATAACGATCCGTTGTCTATCGCAGCTTAATAGCTAGCAAATATAAAGAGGTGACAATTGTGATTACAAAACCAGATAAAAACAAAACACGTCAAAAGAGACACCGTCGTGTACGTAACAAAATCTCTGGTACTGCTGAGTGCCCACGCTTGAACGTATTCCGTTCTAACAAAAACATCTACGCGCAAATCATTGATGACGTAGCGGGTGTAACGCTAGCAAGTGCCTCTGCCTTAGATAAAGAAATTTCAGGTGGAAACAAAACAGAAACAGCCGCAGCTGTTGGTAAACTAATCGCTGAACGTGCCGCTGAAAAAGGCGTTAAAGTAGTAGTCTTTGACCGTGGTGGATACCTTTACCATGGCCGCGTGCAAGCTTTAGCTGAAGCAGCGCGTGAAAATGGACTAGAATTTTAGGAGAAGGAGGAACACCATTCATGGTTTATATTGATCCAAAACACTTGGAATTAGAAGACCGCGTAGTTGCTATCAACCGCGTAACGAAAGTTGTTAAAGGTGGACGTCGTCTACGCTTTGCAGCATTAGTTGTTGTGGGAGATAAAAACGGTCACGTTGGCTTTGGGACTGGTAAAGCACAAGAAGTGCCAGAAGCAATCCGCAAAGCTATCGAAGACGCGAAGAAAAACTTAGTTGAAGTGCCTATGGTTGGTTCTAGTATCCCTCACGAAGTGATCGGGGTATTCGGTGGTGGCCGTATCCTTATGAAACCTGCAGTAGAAGGTTCTGGGGTAGCCGCTGGTGGACCAGTTCGTGCCGTATTGGAATTAGCTGGTGTAGCAGATATTACATCAAAATCATTAGGTTCAAATACACCAATCAACGTTGTTCGCGCAACAGTTGAAGGGTTAAAACAATTAAAACGTGCCGAAGAAGTGGCAGCACTTCGCGGTAAATCTGTAGAAGAAATCTTAGGATAAGGAGGACAAAATAATGGCTGAATTAAAAGTTACATTAAAACGCAGCGTTATCGGACGTCCTCAAAACCAAAAAGATACAGTTAAAGCACTAGGTTTAGGTAAACTAAACAGCTCTGTTGTTAAACCTGCGAACGAAGCAATCAAAGGTATGATCAACACTGTGTCACATTTAGTGGACGTTGAAGAAGTTTAATTTACAATAGTACATTGTTAAGGAGGTGCCAAACCAATGAAACTTCATGAATTGAAACCTGCTGAAGGTTCACGCCAAGTACGTAACCGTGTTGGACGTGGTACTTCATCTGGTAATGGTAAAACATCCGGCCGTGGACAAAAAGGGCAAAAAGCTCGTTCAGGCGGTGGTGTAAGACTAGGATTTGAAGGGGGTCAAACTCCATTATTCCGTCGTTTACCAAAACGCGGCTTCACAAACATCAACCGTAAAGATTATGCAGTCATCAACTTAGATGTCTTAAATCGTTTCGAAGATGGAACTGAAGTAACACCTGCAGGCTTGATTGAAGCTGGAATCGTGAAAAACGAAAAAGCTGGAATCAAAGTTCTTGCCAATGGTGAATTAACAACTAAAAAATTAACTGTGAAAGCAGCTAAATTCTCTAAAGCAGCAGAAGAAGCAATTGTTGCAGCTGGTGGATCAATCGAGGTGATCTAATGTTTAAACTATTAAAAGACGCTTTTAAAGTCAAAGACATTAGATCAAAAATTTTGTTTACTGTATTCATTCTTTTTGTATTTCGTTTAGGTGCGCATATAACTGTACCTGGCGTAAATGCAAAAGGTCTGCAAGACTTAAGCAATTTACCATTTTTAAATATGTTGAATATGGTCAGTGGTAGTGCTATGCAAAACTTCTCTATCTTTTCGATGGGGGTTTCGCCTTACATTACAGCATCGATCATTATCCAACTATTACAAATGGACATCGTTCCAAAATTTGTAGAATGGTCGAAGCAAGGTGAAGTTGGACGTAAGAAATTGAATCAAGCAACAAGATATCTAACGATTGTCTTGGGTATAGCTCAATCTATTGGGATTACTGCTGGATTTCAAAGTTTAAGTTCAGTTGGGATCGTAAAAAATCCTAACATCAACACTTTTGTGATGATCGCTGTGATTTTAACTGGTGGAACAATGTTTGTTACTTGGTTAGGAGAACAAATTACTGAAAAAGGAATCGGAAATGGTGTTTCGATGATTATCTTCGCGGGGATTATTTCTCGCTTACCAGAAGGAATCAAAGAGATCGTTGAGGATTACTTTATCAATATTGAATCTTCTAGAATTTGGCAATCTGCTATTTTCATTGTAATTTTGATTATTGCAATTTTAGCTGTCGTTACATTAGTAACCTTTTTCCAGCAAGCAGAACGAAAAATTCCGATCCAATATACAAAACGAGTTTCTGGTGCACCAACTAGTAGTTATTTACCGTTAAAAGTAAATGCTGCCGGTGTTATCCCGGTTATCTTTGCTAGTTCGTTGATTGCAACGCCAAATGCTGTTTTACAAGCCTTCTCTAAGAGTTATTCTGGTGAAGGTTGGTATGATGTAATGACGCAAATTTTTAGTTACAATACCGTTCCAGGTGCGATTATTTATACTGTACTGATCGTCGCTTTCACATTCTTCTATGCTTTTGTTCAAGTTAACCCTGAGAAATTAGCGGAAAACTTACAAAAACAAGGAAGCTATATTCCAAGTGTACGACCAGGTAAAGGGACAGAAGAATATATTTCTGGAATGTTAATGAGACTAAGTGTTGTCGGTTCTATATTCCTAGGTTTAGTTGCCTTACTACCAATCATTGCACAAATGATCTGGAAGTTACCGCAATCTATCGGTCTAGGAGGAACGAGCTTACTGATTGTAATTGGTGTTGCTTTAGAAACAGCAAAACAATTAGAAGGTTTAATGTTGAAACGTCAATATGTTGGCTTTATCAATAAGTAGGAGTCGTGTGTTGAGGATCATCCTCAGCACCCATTCTCTCGCTAGGCTAGCTTCAAAAGCCAGCCTTTAAAATTAGGAGGAAATGAAATGAACCTCATTTTAATGGGATTGCCTGGAGCAGGCAAAGGAACTCAAGCAGAACAGATCGTGGATACTTATGGTATTCCTCATATTTCTACAGGAGATATGTTCCGTGCTGCTATGAAAAACGAAACTGCTCTTGGCTTAGAAGCGAAATCTTATATCGATAAAGGTGCTTTGGTTCCTGATGATGTAACAAATGGAATTGTCAAAGAACGTTTGGCAGAACCTGATACTGATAAAGGCTTTTTATTAGATGGTTTTCCACGTACTTTGGATCAAGCAGAAGCATTAGATAAAATGTTACAAGAGTTAAATAAAAAAATTGATGCTGTCATCGACATCCATGTTGAAGAAGAAATTTTAGTTGAACGCTTAGCTGGCCGTTTTATCTGCCGCTCTTGTGGAGCAACTTATCATAAAATCTTCAATCCTCCGACTGTAGAAGGAACATGCGATCGTTGCGGCGGACATGAATTTTATCAAAGAGAAGATGATAAGCCTGAAACGGTCAAAAACCGTCTGGCTGTCAACATCAAAAGTAGTGCACCGATTTTAGACTTTTACAAGGCTAAAAACGTACTGCACACAATAGATGGGAATCGCGAGATCGATACTGTTTTTTCTGAAGTGAAACAAATCATTGAAAAAAGATAGTTGTTTGAATGGCCCGCAGTTTACCATTTGTGTTTGATTCAGATTCTCTTGCCAAATAGAATAGTTTATGATAGAATATATCAGTCCGACTTCTACCTTTTTGTAGAGGTTTAATTGAAAATTCTAGGTGGGGGCTGAAGTTTCCGCCATTTTATCGTGTGAAAATGCGAAACAAGTACAAGGAGGTACTGTGCGTGGCTAAAGAAGATATGATTGAAGTCGAAGGTACAGTCGTCGAAACTTTGCCGAATGCAATGTTTAAAGTTGAACTAGAAAATGGACACCAAGTTCTTGCTACTGTTTCCGGTAAGATCCGTATGCACTATATTCGAATTTTACCTGGGGATAAAGTGACTGTAGAGTTATCTCCATATGATTTAACTCGTGGTCGAATCACTTATCGCTTTAAATAATTGTACTCCGTAAAATTCAGGGAGGTATTATCATGAAAGTAAGACCATCAGTAAAACCAATGTGTGAACATTGTAAAGTAATTCGCCGTAAAGGACGTGTTATGGTCATTTGCCCAGCAAATCCAAAACATAAACAACGTCAAGGATAATAGGAGGTGTAACGAATAATGGCTCGTATTGCAGGAGTAGACATCCCTCGTGATAAACGTGTAGTAATTTCCCTTACTTATATTTTTGGTATTGGTAACACTACTGCTAAAAAAGTTTTAGCAAACGTTGGCGTATCTGAAGATATTCGTGTTCGTGACTTAACGAACGATCAAACAGATGCCATCCGTGCGGAAATTGATAAGTTAAAAGTTGAAGGTGATCTTCGTCGTGAAGTGAACTTGAACATCAAACGTTTGATGGAAATCGGTTCATATCGTGGAATCCGTCACCGTCGTGGATTACCAACTCGTGGACAAAACACGAAAAATAATGCACGTACTCGTAAAGGCCCAGCTCGTACTGTAGCAGGCAAGAAAAAATAATTCCTAAGTGAAGGAGGTTAGATCTTCATGGCAGCAAAAAAAGTTAGTCGTAAACGCCGTGTGAAAAAGAATATAGAAACTGGGATTGCACATATCCATTCTACATTCAACAATACAATTGTAATGATCACTGATAGTCATGGTAATGCATTGGCTTGGTCATCAGCAGGATCATTAGGCTTTAAAGGAAGTAAAAAATCAACACCGTTTGCAGCTCAAATGGCCGCAGAAGCTGCAACTAAAGCAGCACAAGAACACGGACTTAAAACTGTTGATGTAACAGTTAAAGGACCAGGTTCTGGACGTGAAGCAGCGATTCGTTCATTGCAAGCAACAGGTTTAGAAGTGACTGCAATTCGTGACGTGACTCCAGTTCCTCATAATGGATGCCGCCCTCCAAAACGCCGTCGTGTTTAATGAGTGCCACTCATTCTGAGTTTGAATTAAGAACGTCATTGAACAAGACACTTTTCGTTTTGAAAGGGGTATAGATAAGAATGATTGAATTTGAAAAACCAAGAATCGAAAAAATTGATGAGAATAGAGATTATGGCAAGTTCGTCGTTGAACCACTGGAAAGAGGTTACGGGACTACTTTAGGTAATTCTCTACGTCGTATTTTATTATCTTCTCTGCCGGGAGCGGCTATTACAAATATTCAGATCGATGGTGTGTTGCATGAATTCTCTACCATTAAAGGTGTGAGAGAAGACGTAACTCAAATTATTTTGAATATTAAAGGTTTAGCTCTTAAGCTTTATGCGGAAGAAGAAAAAACCCTTGAGATCGATATTACAGGACCTGCTACAGTAACTGCTGGCGATATTATTGTCGACAGTGATGTTGAGATCCTAAATAAAGATTTAATTATCTGTAGTGTCTCTGAAGGAGCTACTTTCCATGCTCGCTTAACTGTGAAACCTGGTCGTGGCTATGTTCAAGCAGACGAAAACAAAAAGGAAGATATGCCAATTGGTGTTCTCCCTGTTGATTCCATCTATACACCAGTTCGCCGTGTGAACTACCAAGTAGAAAACACTCGTGTTGGTCGTCGTGATGACTTCGACAAATTAACAATGGAAATATGGACTGATGGTTCAATCATTCCTCAAGAAGCCCTTAGCTTAGCTGCTAAGATTATGACGGAGCATTTAGACATCTTTGTTAACCTTACTGACGAAGCGAAAAACGCTGAAATCATGGTTGAAAAAGAAGAAACACAAAAAGAAAAAATGCTAGAAATGACCATCGAAGAACTAGACTTGTCTGTTCGTTCATACAACTGTTTAAAACGTGCAGGTATTAACACTGTACAAGAACTTACAAATAAATCTGAACCAGAAATGATCAAAGTACGTAATTTAGGTCGTAAATCTCTTGAAGAGGTTAAACTAAAACTACATGATTTAGGTTTAGGCTTACGTAAAGACGATTAATACTTTTTACGAAGGAGGAAAACCAACGTGGGTTATCGTAAATTAGGACGCACATCAAGCCAACGTAAGGCAATGTTGCGTGACTTAACTACTGATTTAATTATCAATGAACGTATCGTTACGACTGAAGCTCGTGCGAAAGAAATTCGTTCGACTACAGAAAAAATGATTACTTTAGGCAAACGTGGAGATCTTCATGCTCGTCGTCAAGCAGCTACTTTTGTACGTAATGAAGTTGCTAGCGTTCGTGAAGAAGACAAAAAAATCGTTGTTGAATCAGCTTTACAAAAGTTATTCAATGACCTTGCACCTCGTTACGCTGAACGCCAAGGTGGTTACACTCGTATCTTGAAGACAGAACCAAGACGCGGAGATGCAGCACCAATGGTAATTATCGAATTTGTTAAATAATCAAACTATACCGTCACTTTATAGATGATTCTTTTAGAGTGTTATGATGTTGGAGGCGACTCCTAGTCTAGCTCAACGCTTTCCCTGCCGGACTTGTCTGGTAGGGAAGCACTCATCATAGATAAGGTGTATTTTTTTGTCCTAAGAATTTATTCTTAGGGCTTTTTTGTTTTATTGGAGTAAACCTGATTATTTTTGTTATGTTATTGCATCCGGGTGTAAATTTTAGTATACTTTTATTAGTCGGAATTTTCTGACAAAATAAAGGGGTTTTAAGGGGGAGTAACATGGCACAAATGACAGCTTTTACGTTACTAATGGGAATTTTATACATTGGAGACGTTGTATCAAGCAAAACAAAAGCATGGATTTCATCGGTTTTTGTCTGTGCAGTACTATTTGTTATTGGTTATTGGACTTTTTTTCCAGAAAACATTGTTGAAATTGCTGGGATTCCGCCAGTTGTTGCTACATTATTAATGTATTTGCTGATTACTAATATGGGGACACTGTTATCAATCAAAGAATTGGGAAATCAATGGAAAACGATTGTGATCACACTTTCAGGCATTTTAGGTATTGTTGTTTTATTATTAACAGTTGGATCATTGATTTTCGATTTTAAGACCGTATTGGTTGCAGTACCACCTTTAGTTGGAGGGGTTGTTTCTTCTTTGATTATGTCAGAAGCCGCTCAAACAGCTGGATTGACATCATTATCAGTATTGGCCATTTTGATTTATGTGATGCAAGGGTTTGCCGGCTATCCTTTAACTTCGATTATGTTGAAAAAAGAAGGAAAACGAATGCTTGAAAAATATCGTAATGGAGAATGGACACCTGTTCATGAACAGGAAGCTGGGCAAGAAGAGACAGTTGATGAAGATATTCCAAGATTGTTTAGCAGTGTACCTAAAAAGTATCATACTGATTTTTCTCGAATTTTTCGTTTAGCGATTGTGGCTTTATTAGCCTATTATGTTTCAGTATGGAGTGCGCCATTTGTAGCGATTAGTCCATTTGTTTTATGTTTATTTTTTGGAGTTATTGCTTCTTCTGTAGGTTTTCTAGAAAAACAACCATTGAAAAAAGCGAATAGTTTTGGTTTTGCTATTTTAGGATTAATGTTATTTATCTTTGATGGGTTGAAAAAAGCAACACCAGAAATGTTAGAAGAATTATTTCTACCAATGGTGGGTATTATTATTATTGGTGTGATTGGGATGTATTTGTTTTCAGCTATTGTAGGAAAGTTGTTAGGTGTTAGTAAAGAAATGGCCTTTGCGGTGTCACTGACTGCCTTGTATGGATTTCCAGCAGATTATATAATTACCAATGAAGTCATTCAGTCTTTGACCGAAGATGAAAAAGAGATAGAAGCTCTAACAAGTCATATGATGCCGCCGATGTTAGTAGCAGGATTTATAACAGTGACAATTGTGTCAGTTGTCTTAGCAGGAATTTTTTCGAGTATTTTATTAAGTCTATAGAAGTGAGGGAATGAAATGAACGAATTAAAAACTTTGGTACAAAAGTATAAACAAGAAATGATCGATTTCAGAAGAGATCTACATCAACACCCAGAATTGCAATTTGAGGAATTTAGAACGACAGAAAAGGTTGCTGAAACGTTAGATAAAATCGGTATTCCTTATCGTAAGACCGAACCTACAGGAATCATTGCAGAATTAGTTGGCGATCAACCAGGAAAAACAGTAGCTTTGAGAGCTGATATGGATGCATTACCTGTTCAAGAGCTAAATGATGGCATCTCTTATAAGTCATTAGAAGATGGGAAAATGCATGCTTGTGGGCATGATGCTCATACAGCGATGCTTTTAACTGCTGCAAAAGCATTAAAAGAGGTGCAGTCAGAAATTAAAGGATCTGTACGTTTTATTTTTCAGCCATCAGAAGAAAACGCTCAGGGAGCAAAAGCGATGGTCGCACAAGGTGCGGTAGAAGGAGTAGACGATGTTTTTGGGATTCATATCTGGTCACAAATGCCCTCTGGAACAGCTTCTTGTGTAGTAGGCTCATCATTTGCTTCAGCGGATATTTTTTCCATCGACTTCAAAGGACGTGGTGGACATGGTGCAATGCCGGATGCCTGTGTAGATGCAGCAGTGATAGCTTCTTCATTTGTTATGAATGTGCAAACTGTCGTTTCTAGAGAAACCAATCCGTTAGATCCTGTTGTAGTGACCGTGGGTAAAATGGATGTTGGTACACGATTTAATGTGATCGCTGAAAATGCTCGATTAGAAGGCACTGTACGTTGTTTTAGTATTGAGACGCGTGATCGTGTGGAAAAAGCTTTAAAACGCTATGCTGAGCAAACTGCGGTGATGTATGGCGGTACAGCTACGGTAGACTATAATTATGGAACAGTTCCTGTAATCAATGACGAAGAAGATGCATTATTTGCTCAAGCAATCATCAAAGAGAGCTTTGGTGAATCAGCGTTAATTCAAGAACCACCAACCACTGGGGGAGAAGATTTTAGTTACTTTACTGAGAATACACCAGGATGTTTTGCTTTAGTTGGTTGTGGAAATCCAGAGAAAGATACAGAATGGGCACATCATCATGGGCGATTTAATGTGGATGAAGATGCGATGGAAATAGGAGCAGAGTTGTATGCGCAATATGCTTTTGAGTATTTAAATAAATAACGGATTATTCGAGTTTAAAGGATAGAATGAAACTAATGTTTTAGTTTTGTTCTATCCTTATTTTAGTTAGTAATGAGAGATCATCAATTAATTGCTAAAAAAATTCTGTCATGACAGATAAGAATACACATAAATTGACTTATTTTGTTATAATAGACAATAGTGCAAAGAAAAGAATAGATGATTGAAAAAACACTGATTTTTTGTTAGTGTTAGGAAGACTAAATAATTGAGGGAGTACGCGATGCAACCGATAATTGAATTAAAAAATATCGATTTTAACTATCAACCTGAAGATGCTTCTCCCGCGTTGAAAGATGTATCTTTTTCCATCCAACAAGGCGAGTGGATTGCTATAATTGGGCATAATGGCTCAGGAAAATCAACGTTGGCAAAAACGATCAATGGTTTATTGCTGCCAGCTTCTGGCAGTATTGCAGTTGAAGGCAAAGAATTGAACGAAACCAACGTTTGGGATATCCGCCGTATGGTGGGGATGGTGTTTCAAAATCCTGACAATCAGTTTGTTGGTTCAACTGTAGAAGATGATGTGGCATTCGGCTTAGAGAATCAAGGCATACCTCGCGAGGAAATGCTTGTTAGAGTCAAAGATGCTTTAGAGAAAGTTCGAATGGATTCATTTGCTACACGGGAACCTGCCCGCTTATCAGGTGGTCAAAAACAGCGTGTAGCTATTGCTGGTGTGGTAGCTTTGCGCCCAGATATCATTATTTTGGATGAAGCGACAAGTATGCTTGATCCAGAAGGACGCGAAGAAGTTATCTCAACAATCAAAAAAATCAAAGAAGAAAGCAATTTGACGGTCATTTCAATTACCCATGATATTGATGAAGCTGCCAATGCGAATCGAATTCTAGTAATGAAACAAGGGGAATTAGTTGGTGAAGGCACGCCAGCAGAAATTTTCTCTGCCGGAACTGACTTGATCCAAATGGGCTTAGATTTGCCTTTTCCAGAAAAATTAAAAATAGCACTAAAAAAACGCGGAATTGATGTTCCGAAAGAGTACTTGACCGAAGAAAGGATGGTGGACTGGTTATGGACATCCGTTTTGAACAAGTAGATTTTACCTACCAGCCCAATACACCATTTGAACAACGAGCATTATTTGATTTGAATCTAACAATCGAAGATGGCTCTTATACGGCAATCGTTGGTCATACAGGCAGTGGCAAATCTACGCTATTACAGCATTTGAATGCTTTGGTTAAACCGACAAAAGGAACAGTAACGATCGGTGATAGAACAATTGTGCCTGAAACAAATAATAAAAACTTAAAACCAATTCGTAAAAAAGTCGGAATCGTATTTCAATTTCCAGAAGCGCAATTATTTGAAGAAACAGTTGCTAAGGATATTGCATTTGGACCTAAAAACTTTGGAGTCTCAGAAGAAGATGCTGCAAGTTTGGCTGCCGAAATGTTAGGTTTGGTCGGGCTAGATGCGAGTTATTTGGAACGTTCTCCTTTTGAATTGTCAGGTGGGCAAATGCGTCGAGTTGCAATTGCGGGCGTTTTAGCAATGGAACCAGAAGTTTTGGTATTGGATGAACCTACAGCAGGCTTAGATCCTCAGGGACGTAAAGAAATGATGGAAATGTTCCAACGACTACATGAAGAACGTGGGATGACTATTGTTTTAGTGACTCATTTAATGGATGATGTTGCTAATTATGCAGATCATGTGATCGTATTAGAAAAAGGAAAAATAGTAAAATCAGGAATACCACAAGAAGTTTTTCAAAATATCGATTGGTTAAAAGAAAAACAATTAGGTGTTCCGACTGCGGCTTCTTTTGCAGAAAAATTGGTGAATAAAGGAATGAACTTTGATCATTTACCATTAACAGCCGATGCCTTAGCAGATGAATTGTTAAAAGGCTTCAAGAAAGCAGGTGAAGGCCAATGATGAACAAGTTGATTTTTGGTCGGTATATTCCTGGAAATTCGTTTATTCATACAATGGATCCAAGAGCTAAGCTGGTTGCTAGTTTTTATTTTATTGGGATTATTTTTTTAGCGAATAATTGGCAAACGTATGCTATGTTAACTATTTTTACATTATTTGCAATTTTTTTATCGAAGATCAATATTCGATTTTTTATTCGAGGGATCAAACCATTGATTTGGTTGATTTTATTCACTGTTGCTTTACAGATGTTGTTTACGCAAGGTGGAGAGGTCTACTTTAAATGGGGGATTTTTACACTTACAGAATTTGGTATAATGAACGGTTTGATGATCTTTTGCCGTTTTGTATTGATTATTTTTATGTCTACGTTATTGACATTGACAACTCCACCGTTGGATTTGTCAGATGCGATTGAGTATTTGCTGCGACCACTGAAAGTCCTTCGTTTTCCTGTTCATGAAGTGTCATTGATGTTGTCGATTGCTTTACGTTTTGTTCCAACTTTAATGGACGAAACAGAGAAAATCATGAATGCGCAACGTGCTCGCGGTGTAGATTTTGGTGAAGGAAATTTAATTCAAAAGATGAAGGCTGTGGTACCGTTATTGATTCCGTTATTCGTTAGCAGTTTTAATCGAGCAGAAGATTTAGCGACTGCGATGGAAGCTCGTGGGTATCAAGGTGGAGATGGTCGGACGAAATATCGAATTCTTCATTGGCATGTAAAAGATACGGCAGTGATGCTGGCGTTTGCAGCTTTGACTGTGGTCTTGATTTTATTAAGAAGTTAGAGTAAAGGGGAAAAGAAATGCCACGCTATAAAGCGATAATTGCTTATGATGGAACGAATTTTAATGGATTTCAAGCTCAGCCGAATGGACGGACGGTTCAAGAGGAATTTGAAAAAACATTAAGAAAAATGAACAATGGCAAAACGATCACGATTTTTGGTTCTGGTCGGACAGATGCTGGTGTTCATGCTGAAGGACAGGTCATTCACTTTGATTATCCGCAAGCAAGAGAGTTAGAAAGAATGCGTTATGCGTTGGATACACAAACGCCTGAAGATATCGCAGTAAAAAGTGTGGAGATTGTTCCAGATGATTTTCATGCACGGTATCATGTAGTTGAAAAGACGTATCAATTTCGAGTAGATATTGGTAAACCAAGAAGTCCGTTCAAACGCTTTTATGCGAGTTATTTTCCTTATCCAGTTGATGTGGAAAAAATCCAGCGAGCGTTGACTGATTTAATAGGTACTCATGATTTTACCTCATTTTGTGCTTCTGGTACGGAAATAGAAGATAAAGTCCGCACGATTCATGAAGCTAGTTTAACGGTCAATGAAGCAGGCGATGAGTTGATTTTTACATTTCGCGGTGATGGCTTTTTGTATAAAATGATTCGGATCTTAGTAGGGACCTTGCTCAAGATGGGCAATGGCCGGATGGATGAAACATTGATTCCAGAAATTATCCAAGCGAAAGATCGAAATTTAGCTGGACCAACAGCACATCCAGAAGGATTATATTTAGTTGAAGTAAAATACGAATAAAATAATAATTCCTTATTTAAAAGAAAAACAGGCATGATACGTGCAGCCACCCTAAACGTTAGATTTTATGGTCTAATTTTGTGGGTGGCATCCGTGTCTACCTGTTTCTTTTTTTGAAATAATTTAAAATGCGATCAAAGGCTAGTTTATGTCTCTGATAAATTTATCTTTATTCTTGAATAATATTCTTCTTTTCAAATAGCTGCTGCAGAATTTTATACAGATCAGCTAAATCTTTGTTACTGTAAGATAAATCCCAAAAATACAAAGGGATATCTGGATATTTTTTTCTAGGAAGCAAGGATGAACTGATAACTAAATCATAACTGTCATTTTGTTCTTCCTGATAAGGCGCAGAGTCCACAAAACCTAAATCATTTAAAAACTGATAAATCATTCTAACTAACGTAAAATTATGTTCAAAGGCAACACCGACTTTTAGATGTTCAGAGTGTTGTGGTTTGTCATAAGAAGGAAGTAGAACACTTTTAAATGCTGCAATCAAAGGTTTTTTGATCGTGTAAACAAATTTGTATTCCTTCTCCTGAGCCTTTTCATCGAAAAATTGTTGAAGTTTTCTTTCAAGGGATTCATCGGCTTTTTTCTTTTGCTGGGGAATCTCAACTAATTTTTGCAGGTTCGGAAAAGGTTGGCGTAAGACAAAAAACGTAAAGGTAATATTTAAAAGATTACCAATAATGATTGGCTTATCAAGAATTTCTGGTTCCTTTTTGAAGATATTGATTTTAGCATAAGCGATAAACTCTTGAACTAACTCATAGACTGGATTTGGACGAGTTGAAAAATCATGTAACGTTTGAAACAATGAAGGGTCGTCATCCAATGTATAAAATGGTGCATAATGTGATAAGAAAAAGATAAAACTACTTTCAGCTTTATTATGTTCAGGTGATAATGTCTGGATTGGACCAAGCTCTTTATTTAAGCGATCAAAATCATAATAAGGGTTGTCCATTAATAAAAAATCATAACGTTCATCGTAGCTAACAAAATATTTTTTTCGCGTGCGACAAAGAAAGATTGCTGCAAAATAGGTTAGCTCTCGGCTCCCCAAATAAGTTCTTGATAAAGGAAAGTACTCAGCAAAAGCTTCAGCAAGTTTTTGAGCATCTTCAATAGCTACACTTTTAAATGGCCAAGTGGTTCCTCTGGTTCCTAACCAAAGCGCATCAAAAAGGGCTACTCTCACAGAGCGTTCATCACCAGTTAAGTTTGCTTCAGTATATGTAAATCGTAGATTGAATTGCTTTACATGATTCTTTAAAGGAAGCATTTTTCTAGAGACAGTGGAACGGCTAACATAGTAGCGTTCACAAAAATCATCAATATTGGGAGAATCATGATTTAAAAAATAAAAGATATATTGAAACGGCACCGATTTTTTCAATAGAAAGTAACGATACTCATCAATTGTTACCAGTAATTTTGTACTGTCGATTTTCCCAGCTTTTTTTAGGATCGATGGATGCGTGCTGATTATTTTAACTAAGTCATTATTGATTTCAGTAACGATAATAGATGTTTGTTGGTAATTTAAAAATAGTTCTTCAGATAATTGGGTAATTGAGATATCCGTCTGATTGATTTGTGTGATTCGCTTAAAAAGGCTAAACTTTGCCAACATTCCCGAATCCATCATCAATTCTTCATATAACATGCTAATCACTTCCTTGCTCCTATTCTACTGTACTTTGTAAGCACTTGTCAGCTAAGACGATAATTTGAGTATATTTAGTAATCAATATTTTACATAAAGGTTTTTTAACGAAAGAAAAAGATAAGGTAAGAACTCTCAGAGTCGCACCTTATCTTTTTTCCTATTCAGAAATAGCTTCTTTTTTTAACATGACCCAAATCAAACCAATGAAAAAGCCAATTACAGCCGGAACAACCCAGCCCATACCGATAGTAAACAAAGGTAGATAGGTTTCAGCTGTTTTTAAAATAGTTGCAATAAATGTATTAGTTTTGATGAAATCTGGTGAGCTATTCAACGCGTCAAGTAAGGCAGCAAATAATGTTACATAAGTGGTCATACGATAAACTTCTTTACGATGTTTGAACAAGGGACTGATGATTACTAAAATCATTAAAGTCATAGCCAAAGGATAAAGAAACATCAAAACAGGAATCGAAAATTGAATGATATTCGTTAACCCAACATTTGCAAACAAACAAGGTAAAATACTAGCTATCGCAATGTAAAATGCATAAGAGCCTTTGGGGAACAGTTCGCTGAACGTTTCAGAACAAGCTGTAATCAGCCCAATTGCTGTTTTTAGACAAGCTAAAATCACGATAAAGGCGAGTAAAATACTGCCTAAGTTACCTAAATAATGATTCGCGATTTGCGCTAAAGCAATGCCGCCATTGTCACTGATTGGGAATCCACCTAAACTCATTGTACCCATATAAGATAATAACGTATAAATGATTCCCATCAAGACAACACTGATTGCGCCAGATTTTATAGTATCTTTAGCAATATCATTTGGTTTTTCCACACCCATTCCTCGAATGGTTGAAACAATAATGATTCCAAAAGCTAATGATGCCAATGCATCCAAGGTGTTATACCCTTCAGTAAAGCCTTTGAAAAAGGGATTTTCAGCGTATGTAGTGCCAACGGGTGCAGAAGCTACAGATCCTAATGGAGTAATAAATGCAAACAAAATCAAAATAGCCAATAAGAATAAAAATAACGGATTTAAAAACTTTCCGACATAGTCCAACAATTTAGATGGTTTACGTGAGAATGCCCAAGCAACCAAGAAAAATAGTGCTGAAAAAATAGCTAAAAATAACTTGTGCTGGTCGCCTGAAATAAATGGTGCTAAACCAATTTCAAACGACGTTGTTGCAAGACGAGGCAAGGCAAAAAATGGCCCGATCGTCAGATATAACAACACAGTAAAACCAACAGCGTAGCGTCGATTTACTCGAGTTGCCAAATCAAAGACACCATTACTTTTTGAAATACCAATGGCAATTACACCTAAAAAGGGCAAACCAATCCCTGTAATCAAGAACCCAAGATTTGCTAAAAAGATATTTGCTCCAGCTTCTTGTCCCATATGAACCGGAAAAATCAAATTTCCAGCTCCGAAAAACAAGCCAAATAGCATGGAACCTACATAAAGGTAATCACGCCAGGTTAATTTTTTTGTCAAAATTCAACACTCCTTAAACGTTATTCTTAACTAAAATAACAGAATAAGTAGTCGACAGCAAGCGAATTTTCAGAAAGGGCTAGATGTTTTCTGAAAACATTAAAACTAACTGAGATTAATCTATAAAATAAGCAAATTGATAGTCATCACAGAACCGTCCATTGATAAAAAATTCATCTTTGAGTAAAGCTTCTTGGATAAATCCATTTTTACGATAAAACTGGATTGCTTTCGTATTAGCGCCCATGACTCGTAAAGAAATTTTATGAATGCCCTCATTAGTAGCAGCTTCTTTTAAATAATCCACTAATTGACGTCCAATACCCAAAGATTGGCTTTCAGGATGGACCCCGATGCCGAACATCCATTGCTTTTTATGAGATAGTAACGGTGTAGGGTGATGCACATCGATAAAACCATGAACCTTGTTTTCATCTACAGCAACAAAAATAAGTCGTCCTTCGATCTTTTCTTTGTATTCATCAACCGATTCATAATAATGAAGTACAGGAGAATTGTGATTGTTCCAAATTGTATTTTCTATCTCAAGTAACCCAGGAAAATCATTTTCCTCAACGGCTCTGATCATTATCTTCTTTTCCATTATTATCCTTCTTTCATCTATCTATTTCTTTAAATCTTTCTTCTAATTTAGTTTTATGTGAAGTTAAAATATCTTCAAAACGGATATCGTATTTATCTGCAAGAATAAAGATATTATCTAACACATCTCCAAGTTCTTCAGTTAAATCCTGAATCAAAGCTTCTTTTTCTTGATTTTGTTCATCCGGACGATCCCGACCGATTTCTAAAGCACGCACAGCTCGTGCGACTTCCCCCGTTTCTTCAGCTAAAAATCCTACTCGAATGAACGGATTAAGAGCATACCAATTCCTTTTTTTATAAAAATCACTAATCCATTTTTGATAATGTTTAAGTTCCACACAATCCCTCCTGTCTATTTTACTATGGTAGCATATCAGACTCAAAATGAAAAAAAGTGTTTTATTGCAGTGAAACATACAATTATTTTTAGAGTCAAAGCAAAGATTTTCTATTTGTAGTATCATAATCAAGTGAAGGAACATTTCAAAAAAATGAAGGGAATGGAACATATGACCACATTTTATTTTGTTAGACATGGAAAGACTGAATTGAACTTGAGCTTGCGATTTCAGGGAGGAGAGATTGATTCTCCGTTGTTGCCTGTAGGAGTTGAACAAGCAATCCAAGCTGGTCGTTATCTTTCTGATGTACGTTTTGATGTAGTTTCTGTCAGTACTCAAAAGCGTGCGATGGACACAGCTAACTATCTTCTTAAAGAAAATAATTTTTTAGATGGGTTGACTGTGCAATATCATGATTCATTAAGAGAAATTAAATTCGGTAAACGTGAAGGCGTTGAAATTGATCACACAGATGAACAAACTGACCATTTACGCAATCGCCCAGATTTATATGATCCTACAGCTTTTGAAGGGGAAACGATAGATTCTTTAGTTGCACGTTCGACTAAAACAATCGAAAAACTTAGTGAAGCCTATCCAGATGGAAAAGTATTGATCGTAGCTCACGGAGTGTTACTGATTACTCTGATCAACGCTTTAGTAGGAAAAGAAAAATCTAAATGGCGTGAAGGTGGTCCACTGGCGAATACCAGTATCTCAATTTTAGAGAACGACCAGAATAATAAAATCTATACAATCAAATCGTTTAATGATAGTTCATATCAATCACAAAATGAAGAAGCATAAATTAGGTAGATTAGGTGGAAATTTTATGGAAAAAATGGCAGTTTACTGTGGTGCTAGTGTAGGGAATAAGGCAATTTATCAGGAGCGAACAAAAGAATTAGGACAATGGATGAGCAACAATCAATATGACCTTGTTTATGGCGGAGGCAATGTCGGTTTAATGGGAGTTTTGGCAGATACGGTTATTGAAAATGGCGGTAAAGCAATTGGTGTTATGCCGACATTTCTGCTAGATCGGGAATTAGCTCATCAAAATATTACCGAAATGCATATCGTAAATGATATGCACGAACGTAAAAGAAAAATGATCGACTTGGCAGATTGCTATTTGGCATTACCAGGAGGTCCAGGAACCTTAGAAGAAATTTCAGAGGTCGTTTCTTGGGGAAGAGTGGGGGAACATCAAAATCCTTGTGTCTTTTTTAATGTGGATGGGTATTATGATCTGCTGGCAGAATTCTTTGATAAAATGGTTTCAGATGGCTTTTTAACAAAAGAAGATCGGGAAAAGATTTTCTTTTCTGATTCGTTGGAAGAAATCAAAACATTCATCGATTTGTTTACGCCGCCAACAATCAGACAATATAAATAAACAGTATTTTTGACAATTTTTAGGCCTAATCATTGATAGAAATTAGCTTGAGGATAATTTTAGAAGGTTGTCTCCTTCAGCCATATTTTATGGGCGATACTTAGTTGGTGAATAGAAATTGAGTGTGAAGTGTTGAATTAATTTCTTATATTTTTCAAACGTAAAATCTTGGGAATTAGATAAGACATCGAATACTACGCCGTGTTCTTTTACACGAAGATTGGTATCATGATAATCATTTTTTAAATAGAATTCTTTTCTTTTTACACGTTGTTCATAATTGTTAAATGTCTTTTCTACAGTTTCGATATTTAACGCTATTTCATGATTTTTGTACTGAACATTGATCCAATTTAATATCTTCGATCCATAACCTTGGGATCGTATCTTGTTGTTCGTTGCTAAATAAAGAATAAAAAGCGTGTTTTCTTTTTTGACTAAGTAAGTGAAGCCACATAATTTATTTTTATCATAGAAAGCTAAAAATTCTATCCCCTTTCTACAAGACAATAAACGCAATAACCAGATTGGAAATTGTTCATTTGTTGGGAAAGACATTTTAAAAAGATCAATAATAGTAGAATATTCGGGTAAACTTCTTGATACTGGTTTGGCTTTTAACATGATGACCTCCTATAAAACTGTTATGTTAGTTTATTTATTTTCCTTAAAATAAATTTCTCAAAACTTGAGAGAAACTTTATTTATTAATTATATAGGTTCAAGTTACTTTAATGTCAATCGGTTTTTAGTGAATTTCGAAATAGTATGGTCGGATTAAACTGAACAAAAAAATCACAGGAGACCATTATAAAAATGATATCCTGTGATAAATAACTTGATTTATGATTTAGATAAAATTCGATGTAAAAATTCTTTCGTCCGTTCTTCTTTTGGATGAACAAAGATATCATCAGATGTGCCTTCTTCAGCAATCACACCTTTATCCATAAAGATCACACGATCTGAAACCTCTTTGGCAAATTCCATTTCATGCGTTACGATAATCATCGTTAAGCCTGTATGAGCTAAATCTTTCATTGTTTTCAGCACCTCACCAACCATTTCAGGATCAAGTGCTGAAGTTGGTTCATCAAAAAGCATTACATCAGGGTTCATAGATAAGGCACGAGCGATTGCGACACGCTGTTTTTGTCCTCCAGAAAGCTGTGATGGTTTTGCATCAATAAAGCGTTCCATACCAACTTTATCTAAGTTTTCCAAAGCAATTTTACGTGCTTCCTCTTTGCCTCGTTTTAAGACAGTAATTTGTCCTGATGTGCAATTTTCTAACACATTCATATTATTAAATAAGTTAAAGGACTGGAAAACCATGCCCAAATGTGTACGATATTTTGGTAAGTTATAGCCACGTTCCAGCACATTCTCACCATTATAGATGATTTTGCCGCCAGTTGGTTTTTCTAATAAATTGATGCAACGTAAAAGAGTGGATTTACCAGAACCAGAAGAACCGATGATGGTTACAACTTCTCCTTTATTTACTGTTACATTGATATCTTTTAAAACTTCATTTTCACCGAAGCTTTTTCTTAAATGTTCGACTTCAATCATTTGGTTCATCATTATATCCTCCTGTTTTAAAAATTAGCTTTCTTTTAGATTTTCTGCTTCCTCTAATTTTACATAAGCAGAAGGGCCATCCATTTTCTTTTCAACGACACGTAAGATACGTGTGATTGCATATGTCATGATCAAGTACATGATTCCTACAATCGTAAAGGTTTGGAAGAATTGGAAGTTCGCGCCAGATGCTGAATTTCCTTGGAAGAATAAGTCTGCTACACCGATAACGCTTAACACGGCAGTATCTTTAATATTGATAACAAATTCATTTCCGGTTGCTGGTAAAATATTACGCAATACTTGAGGAACAACGACTTTACGCATTGTTTGACCATGAGTCATTCCGATTGCTTGAGCTGCTTCAAATTGTCCTTGATCAACAGCGAAGATCCCGCCACGGACAATTTCAGACATATAAGCGCCCGTATTAATAGAAACAATAAACAAGGCTGCAACTGTTCGGTCTAAAGAAATCCCAAAGGCCAAGGCCAAACCATAGAAGATGACCATTGCTTGTACCATCATAGGCGTACCACGGAACACTTCAATATAGATAGAAAGCAAGGCGTTACCTAATTTTTGGAAGAAACGTTTCACTTTATTTTCAGATTCAGGAATTGTACGAACGACACCGATTAATAAACCTAAAGTCGTTCCCACAACTGTTCCGATCAAAGCGATAAATAAAGTTAAACCTGCACCACGCAAGAACATCCCGCCGTATTGATCCCAAATATTTTTAAAATCAGCTAAAACGCCTGTTTTTTTACTATCACTTGTTTCGGCAGCTGGTTGGTCTTTGACTGCTTGATCCATGATTTTTGTACGTTCTTCTGAAGAAATACCAGATAAAATTTGATTAACATTACTGATTTCTGGATCTGCTTTACGCATACCGACTGCGATTTGAACATCTTCGGCATTTGTTTGGAAACCATTTTCTTTAGCGAATTCCAGCATTTCTAAGTCTTTATTAACACTTGTAGCAGTTACGCCTTCTGGTCGTTCGCTGACATACCCATCGATCATGCCAGAAGCAAGGGCCGTTCTCATTGCGGAGAAATTATCCATTGCTTGTTGTTGATTCACACCAGGAATTTGATCGATCACACTATAATGGAAGGTGTTTAACTGTGCTGTAATTTTAGCACCAGATAAATCTTTTAAATTTTTCGCCTCAGCAAATTTTCCTTTTTTCTGAACAACGACTACTAATTGTGATTCATAATAAGGATCAGTAAAATCGATCTCTTTGCGACGTTCAGCTGTTGGACTCATCCCAGCAATAATCGCATCGATTTTTCCAGATTGTAGGGCAGGTGCTAGACCGTCCCATTTTGTTTGAACGATCACTAGTTTTTTATCCAGTCCATCTGCAATTTTTTTCGCGATTTGGACATCGTAGCCTCCTGCAAAGGAAGAATTTCCTTGGATAGGAACAGCACCGTTTGCATCTGTTTTTTGTGACCAGTTAAATGGTGCATAGCCTGCCTCCATTCCAACACGGAATTCACCGTTTGTATTTCCTTCTGCTTGGCTGAATAGTGGAGCGCAGAACACGCTTAAAATGATTGCGAATAATAAGCCAAGTGAAAATGATTTCTTGTTCATGTTTTTCTTCCTTTCTTTTAACTCTTGAATTTTTTCTACTATAATTTAGTTTAAAGAGTTTTGAAGAATGTGTCTAACATATCCTTCTTTACGCAAAAAAACAACCATACAAATGCATGGTTGCCTACTATCGTCAGGTACTCTCAACAAAAACATAGCGCAACTTAGCATCACTACTAAGACAGTCCGTAACCTATTCGCTTACGTCCCAACACATAACAGAGAGGCTGTTATGCATTTCGGCGCTTTTTCCTAGACTTGTTTCAATGTGACCTCTCACTCCGCAAGCTTAATAAAAAACGCAACCTCTACCTCAATTTGAGGTACTATTTAATTATCAGATTCAAGTGTAAATTGTAAGTTATTTGACGGAAAAAGTCAATGTTTTACTTAAGCATGATTTCTCATTCAATTTTTCCTAAATTATTTAAACGGAGTATTTTTAAATCAAAAAAGGAGAGATACAAAACTAAAAGATAGTTCCGAATCTCTCCTCTAAAGTACAAGGATTAAATTTACATTTTTCTAACAAAGAAATAATCTTTTACAAGATTAGGATTTTTCTTATCGACATACATAATAACAATGTCGCTATCAGTCAATTTTCTATCCATACTGATATCGTATAAAGAAGGAATCATGGGCTGACCAAGTGTCAATGGTTGAACATTATAGACACCACTGCCGCTAGCAACATTCATTTCACCGATTTTCAGCTCATATAATGGATTTAGTTTGTTTAGGTGGAAAAAGGTAACTGCTTTTTTATCAGCGGTTGATTGTACTTCAACAGACTCCTTTATATCTTGTTTAGAAAAATATAATCCAGTTTTTGAAGGAAAAGTCATACTGACAGGTTGCAAGGTTTCATTGATTGCAACTGTAATATATTTCTCTATGTTTCCATCACTAGATAGGATTAAAATTTCTGCTGAGCCAGCTGCTACACCTGTAATTTTACCATTGTCATCAACCGTGGCAATAGCATCGTCACTTGAAAGCCAGAACAATTGTTTATAAGTTGTGTTTTCAGGTAAGACAGATGCTTGGAGTGTTGTTGATTCTCCAGTCGTTAATTCAAGATATTCTTTTTCAACGACAATTTCTTTGGGTGCAACTTGATTTACAGTAACGTCAATATACTTTGTGATTTTTCCATCAGCGGTTGATACATCAATAATAGTAGAACCAGGGGTTACTCCTGTGATACGCCCATTGGCATCAACTGTAACGATCTCTTCGTCTGTTGTATCCCATTGTAATTGCTTATTCGTTGTATTTTCAGGTAAAACAGAGGCTTTAAGCTCTATAGATTCTCCAGCATTTAATTCCACTTCTTCTTTTTCAACGACAATTTCTTTAGGAGAAATTTCAAGCGGGGTAGATGTTTCACCGATATGTTCTAAAATAAAATCATAATAATCTGAAGTTAATTTTAAACCGATATTCCTAGTTGTCGCACCAGATGAATGAACAGCGATGATTTCATGATTTTCATTAAAAACAGAGGAGCCAGATTGTCCACCACTAGTATCGAAATTATAGTAGAGTCGAGTAGCAGTTTGTCCGATAACCTTTCCTTTTGTTTCCCACAAGGTAGCCCAAGGTTTGTCTCCTGGATACCCCGTACTTGAGAGCGAACTTCCGATTGTTACGGAATCAGTTAAAGCAATCGGATTTTGTTTGACCACATCACCAATACTTTGCCCATTGTTTTGTTCAAGAGTAACAACAGCGATATCACTATCAACATTTGGTTCAGTCAAATATTTTTGAGGAATATGAACCTCTTTTATTTTGAATTTTCCGTAAGGTAGAGTTGCACCGTCTCTTCCAGGAGAGACAAAGATAGAGTCTTTGTTTGGATTATCTTTAATTCGTTTTACAACATGTGCGGCTGTTAAAACAGTGTTCTTTCCTATAACAGAACCTGATCCGTGTGAGCCATCAGCTGCGATGAATACAGTACTTTGATAGGGAGCGATGGTGGTATCTGTAACCGGAATACGATCGTCTATACCAATAATGGAACGAGGTTCGATTCCCCATGCTTGTGTTGCAGGAGTTAAACTAACAAGAGATGTTCCCAGGAAAAAAATACCAATTAAACCTAATATAATTTTTTTCAAAATAAATAAT